>NZ_JAVRCC020000004.1:0-283613 GCF_034530975.2 Nostoc sp. DedQUE07
AAAAATCCGGTTCCCTCCCCTTTGCAAGGGGAGGGTTAGGGTGGGGTAAACTAAATATTTGATACACTACCACAAACTTTTCAAACATCCTCTAATGTAACTCTCTTAAATTTTGAATTTTGAATTTTGAATTTTGAATTATATTCATCCTTATGCCCTCGTGTAAACATAGTTTTAAACACATGAATAAACTTCCGTGTTCGCTTCTCTACATAACTGTTTTCAATTAGATAATATTGGGGCTAACTTTGGAGAAGATGCTATTTCCCCCTCATTATGCAAATCTGCCAAAATCCCAATTGCTCAAATCCATTCAACTCTGATAGCAATAGATTTTGCGTGAGTTGCGGACAAAGCAACTTTGGCAAACTTCTCAGAAACCGTTACCGCGTATTAAGACTCTTAGGTGAAGGCGGATTTAGTAGAACGTATTCTACAGAAGATGTAGACAGACTAAACGCCCCTTGCGTCATCAAGCAATTTTTCCCCCAGTTCCAGGGAACAGGACAACGCACTAAAGCCGCAGAATTTTTCAAAGAAGAGGCTTTTCGGTTGTATGAATTGGGAGAAAATCATACCCAAATTCCCAGATTACTAGCTTATTTTGAACAAGGTACTAGCTTGTATCTCGTACAAGAATTTATTCAAGGAAAAACTCTTTTACAAGAAGTTCAGCAGCAAATTTATGGCGAACAACAAATTTGGGAACTTTTAGCTGATTTATTACCAGTTCTAGAATTCATTCATACCCATAACGTCATTCATCGCGATATCAAACCAGAAAATATTATTCGCCGTGCAAGTGATGAAAAACCTGTCTTAATTGACTTTGGTGGTGCTAAACAGGTAACACAAACCAGTATCGGAAGACAAGCTACGGTAATTTATACCCTTGGCTATGCCCCAACAGAACAAATGGCTGGGTTTGCTTGCCACGGCAGTGATTTGTATGCTTTGGGTGTAACTTGTGTGCGTCTTTTAACTCAATGTTTGCCCTTGCAAGATGCTTCTGGACAGATTAATGACCCTATTTATGATGCCATGAATGCTAAATGGTTGTGGCGCGAACATTTACAGAAAAAAGGTATTACTATCAGCGACGACTTAGGGAAAATTTTAGATAAATTACTCAAACATCTACCGAGTGAAAGGTATCAAACAGCAGTTGAAGTCATCAACGATGTCAAGTTTGCCACATCGAACATTGAACCTGTTGCCTTAAAAATTGTTTCGATGCCTCAACCTATATTATCGCCGCTACCACAAAAAGTAATCGTCCCATTACCGCCATTAGAAACCTTTGAATTTGATGTAGTGACAGTAGACACAGGTGGTAGAGAAGTAAACCGCATGAACTGTAATACCAACTTCTTTGTTGAAGAATTAGGTAAGTCTGTCACATTAGAAATGGTATCAATTCCTGGTGGTACTTACATGATGGGTTCACCAGAATTTGAAGGAGATGCTGACGAACGTCCACGACATCAAGTTACCGTTGAACCATTTTTTATGGGGAAATTTCCTGTAACTCAAGCACAATGGAGAGTAGTAGCAGCTTTACCCAAAGTCAAACAAGCTTTAAATCCCCATCCATCGAAATTCAAAGGTTTAGATAGACCAGTGGAAAATGTATCTTGGTATGAAGCTGTAGAATTCTGTCTCAGGCTATCAGAAAAAACTGGACGCGACTATCGTTTACCGAGTGAAGCTGAATGGGAATATGCATGTCGGGCTGGAACTACAACGTCTTTCCACTTTGGCGAAACCATTACCCCTGAGTTAGTCAGCTGCACAATGGAACCAAAAAGCAAATTCCGTAAAGAAACAACAAACGTCGGTAGTTTTGAAGTCGCCAACGCCTTTGGATTGTACGATATGCACGGGCTAGTTTGGGAATGGTGTGCTGATTCGTGGCATAACAATTATAACGACGCACCCGTAGATGGAACAGCTTGGGAAGTTGGCGGTGATATAAATCGTCGGGTGCTACGCGGTGGTTCTTGGAGTTTCAGTCCAGAACTGTGTCGCAGTGCTAGCCGTAGCTGGAATGAGTCAGACGGTGGACTGAGGGTTTGTGGCTTTAGAGTAGTATTTTCTGTAGAGGAAATTATTTAGTAATTTAAGACCAAGCTATATAAATTATGAACAATAGAATTGAGAAAGGTGACATAGTAGTTATAAATAAAAGTGGAAAACATTATCAGCAAGTGGGTGAAGTTAGTCAGGTAGATTACAATATTTTCTTTGTCAAAATAGTCTTAGTAAAATTAGGTAATCAAGAAGAAGCCTTTGAAGAAAAAGATTTGCAATTAAAAACTAAAAAGCCAAATCTACAAGAAGTTATTACATCAATAGACAAAATTTTAGAACAAGTCGATCAAATTCAGCACTTGCCGAAACAAGAGAAAGTAGAGTTACCCAACCGTTTGAAATATCTGAAATTAGATATTCCTAAACTAGATAAGCAATTGATTCAAAAAAACTTCGACAGTATAGATAAAATACTCGCAGTAGCAAGAGAGGTAGACTCTTCAGCCAGCTTTTGGCAGGAAATAGATCCTAATTTGGAGAAAATAAGCTGGTGGATTAGAACAAGTCTGTGAACTAAAAAGTAAATCGGCGAGAAAAAATCAGCTTTCTCTAGTTCTCAGCTAAGTCTGGGAATACCTATTGTAAAAATACGCCTCCTAAATTTCCAACAGAACCGCTTTTAAGGCATTACCTCTGGCTGGAAACGAAAATTTTCTCTTGTGTTTTGGTTGAAGTTGATATGTATGAGCATTGCTGTGCTTTTATCAACGTATTTATATCATTTTTTTATCATTATTACACTGAAATTATATAAGACAGTACTGCAACTCTTAATTTAAACTTATCAATAATTAAAGGTAAGCTTATGTTTGACCACTTCATAATTATTAGATTGAAGGGTAAATAATTGGTAGTGGACATAATTAAACGTAACTATATTTTTTTCATTTTCTATACTTAAAGCTTTATGTTTCATACTTTATACTTCATTCTGATGATTGATTTTTATTTGTACCTACTTACTTAACTTGGGTTTTGAAATGCCTGGTTTAAATATTGTTATTAACTGTATATTTACACAAACTTAACTTTTGCAAATATTTTTTTAGAGTAAATTTTGACTTTATAGATTAATAAAAAAGATTTTATTTTCTAAAATAAAATAAGAAGATCATCAGAAATATATATGCATTTTTTTCAGTTTGCAGGAATTCTTGGTTGTACTACAGCAGCTTTCATCTCAATAGCACCCATACAGGTAGAAGCTGCAACTTTTAAAGTGATATCTGGAGTCACCAGTATCGATCGCGATCACGAAGAGATCCTTAGTAGTATTGGGCTAAACTTGACAGGTACTAATCAGACAGTTGCACCAATTCCTAGCAATTATTTAGTTGGCTTCAACATCGACTCAGCCACTAACTTCACGTTCAGTGACGAGGGCGGTTTTACTCCGCTCTCAGGTACAATCGAGCATACTGGTACTGTTACATTCAACAATCAAATTACTGTTGGTAACTTTTCAATCGGTTTTGCTCCAGGACGTACTGTCACAGGTGCCAGCGGACTTGTTTTAAGAGATACGTTTTCTTTAAATACAATTTTGTTTGATTTGAGCGCTCCAGGACTTGTGGCATTTGATGGCCACAATTTAACCATCCCTGATGTGAAATTGTTGATTTCTCCAGAGTTTGCTAATATATTAGGCGACTCTAAATTGACCGGTTTGTTTGCTGGAACTGCACAAATTGATGCTCAAGTTGCTGCCGTCCCCGAACCTAATAGTGTACTAGCAACTTTAGTAGCAGGTGCGGCTCTTTTAGCAACTAGATTTTATACTCAAAAAATTAAATGCACCCGATCTTTTGAAGCATAGCCAACCAAAAGTTCGCTCTACAACCTAACGCTTCATCTTTTTAAAATCTCGTTCCTAGTCTTTGCTGGAATGAGACAACCCAATTATCAGGAGTGCTGAGTGAGGAATCTTACTTCTTTACTCAGCACAGGCTAAACGTCCCGCTAACGCTCAGTAAAAGTGCCCTACGATCCAAATACTTTCCGTTCTCATATTGATGCAATGGCTAACTATGTTTCCGTGAGCAGCCTCAACGTTGGTACAGAGATTATTAAACTTCTCTGCTTCTGAGATTACTTATTGTAAGAAGTTTACTTTCTGAGCGCTGCACAGCATATATATAGTGCGGTATGTTTCGCCATAGTGTCTCCTGAACGACCTTGAGTCCGTTCTTTTCAGCGACACGGCGAGAGGGGATGTTCTCTGGGCGAATCAAGGAAATGACGCGATCGCAACCCAGTACGTTAAAGGCGTAGTCTTGGCAAGTATACGCGGCTTCGGTGGCGTAACCCTGCCTTTGTTGGTCGCAGCGGACATGATAACCAATTTCAAGTTCTCGATGTCCCTCGACCTCCTGCCAAACCAGTCCGCAGTCGCCAATTACCTCGCCCGTTGCTTTAAGAACCATCGCCCATAAGCCTACGCCATGCTGTGCGTAGTTGTGGCGATGTCGGTCAATCCATTTTTCCACCATCTCGCGGTCAAAGGGCTTTGGGTAGTAGCGCATCGACTCTGCATCGCCGAGGACAAGCAGTAGCGCGTCGAGGTCAGAAACCGTCATTTCCCGCAGCAATAGGCGTTGAGTTTCCAATATCATTAGTGAATCCTCCTTTATGTCTGGTACGTAGTAAGGACTATTGACAAAGGCAACTCTAGCCAGATGACTAATAAAATTGCACTTTACCAAGTTTTTTGAGAGCGAAGAATAATGAACTAATATGTAATGTTTGCAGTAATATATTATTCTCAATACCTTCAATTACCTTTTCTAGGGGTAATAAAACTACATCAATTTGTTCTGTAACGTCTAACTTTAAATCAGCTACACATTCCACATCTGTTGCTAAAAAACAATGGGTTAAATTGGTATGAGTAGCTGGGTTTGGTGATAATATACCAGTTTCAATAAAATGATTGCTCGTGTAACCAGTTTCTTCTAATAATTCGCGTTTTGCAGCTTCTACTGGAAAAAAATCTTCAGTCTCTACAGTACCACTGGGCAATTCTAGAATTGTTTTTTTCAGACCGTGGCGATATTGCTTTACTAAAATAAGTTCTTGATTTTTGGTTAAAGCTACAACATTTACCCATGTTGGATATTCCAGAACATAATAGGGTTCAACTATTGTTCCATTAGGCATTTGGCAAGTATCAGACCGTACTGAAATCCATCTGTCTTTTACTATATGTCTAGATTTTAATAAAATCCAATCAAATGGACTTACCATATTTAAACCTCTGTTTTTCTACTTTTTACAATAATTATTTCATTGGATGCGTGTTGCTAAAATTACTGCATTTTTTGCCGTCACGCGGATTTATGTGGCAGTAATCTGATTCACCAAAACTTCTCGCAACACAACTGCTAAATCTTGCAATGCACGTTCACCATCTCCCACAAACGTTGAACCATGCATTGTCGCCAGTGTACGCGGCTTGAGAGCTGCTAATTCTTGGAGAATGCGTTGGCGCAGCCCGCCGCAGGCATCGCTATGTGTTGTATATGGTATGTAATTGGGAAAAGGACTTGCTTCATAATTGACGATTGTTTGACGGAACCGTTCAATTACATCAGACTCAGTTTTTGCTTCCACATCTCCAAAGTGGTGGAAAAGGTCTGAGCAAAACAGTGTCTTATGAGTAGTTTCAAAGAATAATCCTGCATCCCAACCGTGAGGAACTTGGGGTGTATGGTGAAACTGAAAATTATATTTACCAGTGTTTAAAACTTCAGCTTGTTGCATAATTTTGGATGGACGAATTGCAAAATCATCTACACTCACAAAGGCTGCTATAGGACTACAAACTGTCTGAGCATTTGGCGCAATGGACAGCCATTCATTCAGCGATCCACATTCATCAGCTTCAAAATGGCTAAAGCTAATCCAGCGAATTTGTGATGGGTCAATAATCTTTGCCACTGCATCATGTACTATTGAAAACATCCCCTTTAGACCCGTATGAAATAATAATGGTTCTTCATCCTTCACTAAAAACTGGATGAATTGCATATCTATTTTTGGGTCATAGGTTGAGATGCGATAGATATCTGGGGCAATTTCGGTAATGCTAGTCATAGTTTTAAAATTCACACTGGCAATAATGAAACATGGGCTGATACCACCTTCCAGCCTTCAGTAAACCTGTACCAAGTCTGGCTTTGTCGCCCGAAACGCTCTACACCATCGATAATTCGGCGAAACTCTAAAGTCACTGTTGCTGCATCTTTCCCAAAGGTGACAACCTTGAGATTCGAGATTTCTCGCTCTATTTTCGGGTTGGGTCGATTCTGACGAAAGTTACGAATTTCATCGCTACCATAGAGGTTTTCTGTGATTCCAAAGCGCACGACTTCAACCGCATCCCAAAACAAGCTATCCATCACCTCCAAATTGTTATTAAAAAGGGCTTTTTCATATTTGAGATATAAATCAGTTACTTCAGCTACAACAGTAGGGTCATTTATAGTAGTCATTGTGTTACCAATTTTTGATGTTATGGCTGATTATGCACTCTTTTAAATAGCCAGAGCTATTTTTTTTAAGCTCCTTCAGTAGGTAAATTCAGACGAACTAGATCGCGAAAGGTGGAGATTTGCTGCATAAAGAAAATTGAGCCTGCAATACAAACACTTGCACCAAGGATAACAGTATTGTTACTACCAATTTTGCTTGCTAGTGCGCCAGCTATTAAGTTACCTATAGGTACTGCGCCTGTAGATGCCATAACATAAAGACCTGTAATTTGTCCGCGATTTTCATCGCTCACCAATAACTGAAGCAAAGTACGTCCGGCAATTATTTGCAAAATAAAGCCGAAACCAGCCGCTAATAATGAAAGCAGCGAAAGCCAGAACACGCGGGATAGGGCAAAGACAATTAAGCTTACTCCCATAAAACCTATACCCAAAGCTAGAACTTTACCCGATTCCAGTACATTACTATGCTTCGTTAAATAGATACCACCTGCTAAGGTTCCCAAACTGGAAGCTGTCATCAAGAAACCGAAGGTGTTAGGGCCACCTTGCAAAATCTCCTTGGCAAAAATCGGCCCTAAAGCTAAATAAAATCCCCAGACGCAGCAAACTAAAGCCGAACCAATTAAGACTGAGCGAATTGGCAAAAACCCAAAGGCATATTTAAAACTAGTTTTTAATTCTTCTAAAGGTTTGCGCTTGGAAATAACTACTTTTCTAGATGTCAGTTGTATTGCTAGCAGGGCAATAATTACAGCGAAGTAACTGATGCTATCAATCAGGAAACACAACCCCGATCCCAGCGCTACAATCAGCAAACCTGCGATCGCAGGGCCTACCATACTCGTCACACTCACCAAGGAAGAGTATAAGGCAAAGGCATTACCGAGATTTTCCTTACTAACTGTTTCTGGAAGAAATGCCTGTCGAGTCGGAATATCGAAGGCGTTGATAATCCCTTGCAGCACACCAAGAATTGCAATGTACTCGATATTAATCGTACCGCTTAGGGCTAGCCACGTTAGAGCTAAAGACTGAAGCATTCCTAGAATTTGGGCAACTAGTAAAATTTGGTGACGATTCCAGCGATCGGCAATGATTCCACCCAGAGGAATCAACACAAGTGTGGGAATTTGGCTGGTAAAGCCCACTAGACCAAGTAACCAAGCGGAATCAGTGAGGCGATATACTAACCAACTAGTAGCCACTTGAGTCATTGATGTACCAATCAAAGAAATTGCCTGGCCTGTGTAGTACAGGCGAAAATTTCTAGAACTAAAAGCACGCAGCATGACTTGTGATTTGTTTGATGCTTCCATACATCACCCCTGAGTAGTTCCCAGTTCTTAACCGTGAATAAAAAAGTAGGCAGTCATGCTGAAGGCAACAATCATGACAAATTTCCGAATTAAGTGGGGTTCAAGTTTACGAGCATAATGGGCGCTTAAGTAACCACCAAGAGAGCCACCGACTGCCATCAAAATAGCTTGATGCCAAGCAATCACACCAGCAAAAAGAAATGGAACGATCGCAATACCATTGATACAACTCCCTAAAAATGTCTTAAAAGCATTCATTTTGTGGATACTTTTGATACCTAAAAACGTTAGAGCTGCCAGCATTAAAATTCCTATACCTGCGCCGAAGAAACCACCATAGATGGCGATCGCTAGTTGAGCCAGTACCAAATTAAACAACGGTACAGATTCCGGTGATGTATTCTGGTTTTGACGCTGCAACCACTTTTTGAACGGTTCGCCAAAGGTAAATACAACTGTTGCTAGCAGCAATAGATAGGGAATCAGCTTTTTAAAGACATCTGGCGATGTATACAACAAAGCTATGGAGCCAATCATGCCACCAACTAAACTGACACCACATAAAAGTAAAAAATCTCGTCGCTCAATGCCCAAATCTTGACGATATGCTCCAGCACTGGCTAGGGAAGCCACCCAAATTGCAGTATTATTGGTGGCGTTAGCTGCGATCGGGGCGACACCCGTAAAAATGAGAGTTGGAAAGGTGATAAAGCTTCCACCACCCGCTACAGCATTTAAGCCGCCTGCAATGAAAGCAGTACTAAATAGAAGTAAGCTATGGAAAAGTGTTAAAGATGGTGGCATTATTTACGAATTATTAATTTGGGAATATCACTTGGAGAATGGGCAATCAAGTCAGCACCATGAGCTTTTAATTCTTCCTCAGATCCATAGCCATAGGTGACACCAATTGAGGCAATTTGATGGCGCTTGGCTCCGATGATGTCATGTGAGCGATCGCCTACCATCACCACAGTAGAGGGTAAAAGTTTTTCTGTTAATAAAATATGGTGAATTAAGTCACCTTTTATGCTCCGCGTTCCGTCAATTTCACTACCATAAACACCATCAAAAAGCAATGATAAGCCAAAATATTCAATAATTTGCGTAGCATAAATATATGGTTTAGAAGTCGCAACAAAAGTTTTATAACCAGCAAAACGAATGACTTTTAGGACTTCTGCAATCTGGGGATAAAGGGAATTTTCAAATAATCCAATTGTGGCAAAGCGACGACGATATAGGGAAAGAGCCTGTTCAATTACTGTGCCATCCAAGGTATTGAGTAATTGCGAAAAGCTATCTTTCAGTGGTGGGCCAATACACCAATTTAATTCATCAGCATTTGGTGGTTTGTAACCGAGTTCAGATAGCGCATACTGAATACAACCAGTGATGCCAGGTTTCGGATCTGTTAAAGTCCCGTCAAGATCGAAGAGTATAGCGGAGAAAGGCATATTTTAATTCGTAATTCGTAATTCGTAATTAAGAAAGTAACGTTCTAAAATTACCCCATGCCCCATGCCCAATTCCCAATTCCCAATTCAACTCCTAATTTTGAGCGATTTCACAAAGCCTTCTGCACTAAGTAACGCGATCCCCAATGTGACAACACCAATCCCTATACTCTGAATCACGTTTAAAGTTTCGTTAATGGTTATCCATGCCACTAACGCCGTCAAAGCTGGACTGCTAGAGCCGATTATGGAAGCGGTAGATGCGCCAACCATCCGAATCCCGACATTGTTTAAAGTGTGTCCCAGAAAGCTAACAAGACCCGAAAAGATGCTACCAATCCATAAAGGTGTCCAGTCAAGTTGACTGCTTTTAGCTGGCCAGAACAGTAAGCTAATACCGGAGAGCAGTAGAGTGGAGGCAAAACTGATCCACGTAAAGGGAATTGGATGGAATTTTTCTAAACATTTTTGAGCAATGATGCAATAAAAGGCGTAAACGATCCCAGCGCCAAAACTAGCGAAAATACCGATCGCAATGGTATGACTGCTGTAGGTAGCAGAAGATTGGGGAATGGTGAGAGCGCTTCCCACCAGAATAATAGCCATTACTAGCCAACGGAACAATGTGGGGCGATCGCCAAAAAACTTCCAAGATAGCAGCGCTGTAAATACGGGATAGGTGAAGAAAAGGGTCAAGGCAATACCTGTGGGAATCAAGCCAATAGCAATGTAGAGTGAGGCAATATACACAAACATCAGCACCCCACAGCCAAGAGCTTGGATTAGAACATCCCTGCGAACACGGGTAAACAAGTATTGGAGTTCTGTCCAAGCAGATGGATATAGCTTGAATGATAGAGATGCCATGAATGGAACCACGAGCAGCATTCGCATGAACATCAGCAAGAATGAATTCTGCAAATCCGGTTTAAGGTATCCACCAAGTAAAAATAAACCTAGTACGAGATGTTCTGAAAACAAAACTCGGACAGTAACGTTGTGAAACGTCAAAACAAAGGAGGATAGTAGAACCGTTAAGATGCCCAACACAATAAAAAGTTTCCTTAGAGACGACTTGATTGTATTGTTAAAACCACTGGAATAACAAACCAGATGAAGTTTGAGGAAATCAAAGCCGTCGCTTCAAAAACGCTGCCAGTTGTTCAATAGACTTCTTGGAATTGTGGGGAAAAGGGTAAGGGGTAAAGGGTAAAGGTATGGAATTTTCCCAAACCCAGTAACCTTTAACCTTTCCCCAACATCTTGGCAAAAGTTACTTTTGCAAGATGTCTAATCAAAACTATGCCAAGGAACCGACGCCCACAGGTTCAGGAGCAGTCCTTGTGGTGAACTGGTTCACCGGACGGGGCAAACCAAGATTTTCACGCAAAGTACTACCTTCATACTCAGTACGAAATATTCCTCGGCGTTGCAATTCGGGAATTACCAAGTCCACGAATTCCTCTAAACCCCCAGGTAGCCAGGGCGGCATAATGTTAAATCCATCAGCCCCACCATTAACAAACCAATCTTCTAACTGATCGGCAATGTGTTCTGGTGTTCCAAGAATCGTTCGATGTCCCCGCGCTCCTGCAATCCACAAATACAGTTGTCGGATTGTTAAATTCTCTCTGCGGGCAAGATCGGTGATCAACTGCAAGCGGCTTTTGCCACCGTTGGTATCAGGCAGATCCGGCAGGGGGCCATCTAGGGGATATTTGGACAAATCATGGCCACCCACTAGCCCAGAAAGTAGGCCTAATCCGACTAAGGGATGAATCAACTCCTGAAGTTGCTCATATTTATCCTTAGCTTCCTGCTCAGTTTTACCAATTACCGGGAATACCCCAGGCATAATTTTGAGATGGTCAGGGGAACGTCCGTATTTAGCCAATCTCCCCTTGACGCTAGCGTAGAAGGCTTGAGCTTCTGCCAATGTCTGTTGTGCAGTGAAAATCGCCTCTGCTGTTTGGGCAGCTAAATCCTGTCCAGCCTCGGAAGATCCAGCTTGTACGATTACTGGATATCCCTGTGGTGGACGCGCCACATTGAGCGGGCCGCGCACTGAGAAATATTTACCCTTGTGGTGGGGAACATGCAACTTTTCTGCATCGAAGTAAATACCTGACTCCTTATTGTGAAGGAAAGCATCGTCTTCCCAACTGTCCCAAAGTTTGGTGACAACATCCACAAACTCCCTCGCCCGTTCATAGCGTAGCGAGTGTTCTAGGTGGTTTTCTTGGCTGAAATTCTGCGCTGCGGCTTCAGCAGCAGAGGTTACAAGATTCCATCCGGCACGACCACCACTTAGATAATCCAGTGATGCAAATTTGCGGGCGAGATGATAAGGCTCATCATAAGTCGTTGATGATGTCGCCACCAACCCGATATTTTCTGTCACCGCAGACAGAGCCGATAATAAGGTTAAAGGTTCAAAATGGACACTGAATTGTCCCGAACGGCTAAAAGCCTCAGCCCCTTGTCCTCTATCCCAGACGGCTAAACCATCTGCGAGGAAAAGCATATCAAATTTACCCCGTTCAGCCGTTTGTGCCAGCTGCTTATAATGTTGGAAGTTCAGACCTCCATCAGCCGGGGTGTTGGGATGTCGCCAAGCTGCAACATGATGGCCACTCCCAGGTAAAAATGCTCCGAGTTTAAGTTGTTTTTTTGTACTCATGTTTATATTTGCGAGGGCGTACTTATGCTTTTTTCGTTCTCCAGTTTGGAACAAGAAAATGTTAGTTATTAAGACTCTGGTCTTGTTGCTTGGATGGAAGGTCGTTTAGAGAATTCATCGTACCAACTAGCAAGTTTTGGATATTTCTGCCGCCATTGCAGATTGGGAAGGCGGATTTCTAGTCCAAGTGCAGAGGCGAGGGTTATATGAGCAAGTTTTGGAGTTTGGTCGAGTTTATCTGATATCTTCTCGAAGTATTCCAAAATTCTCAACGCTCGCTCACGCTCAAACTCGATCGCCCCAGGAGACTGTTCGCTGTGGGGACGCCTTAACTCCCGTACCCAGACAGCAATGCCATCTATGAACCCACCAGTCATACCTTCAAGTTGCTGTAAAAAGCCATTAGATATGTCAGCAACTAGTTTAATTTCAGGATTTAAGTGATTCAGATAGACGCAAATTATACGTGTTTCACTCAAGATAAATCCGTCGTCAGTCGCTAGAGTTGGTATTTTACCTGTAGGGTTGTAATTCAGTAGGTCGCTGTTCGGATCTCGTGCAATGACTTTTTGCGTTTCGATCTGATTGCTGAGATTCAATTCTATTATTGCTACCCGTGCAATGCGTGCATAGGGCGAGTTAGGTGTATAGAAGAGTTTCATAAAAAAGCGCGATCGTCATTACTCAGCAGAAGGTTAAGCCAGTAAAGGGCAGGGAACAGGGAAATGGAGTTCAAAGGCTCATTAATGAAGCTCAAAGCCTCATTAATGGAGTTCAAAGACTCATTAATGAAGCTCAAAGACTCATTAATGAAGCTCAAAGACTCATTAATGGAGTTCAAAGACTCATTAATGAAGCTCAAAGCCTCATTAATGGAGTTCAAAGACTCATTCACGAATATTAAACACTCGTTCACAAGTATCAAAGACTGATCTCTCTCTTATTCCCAATGCCCAATACTTCTCTACGAGAGGCTGCGCCAACGACTTCGCGGTAGTTGAGCGTAGTCGAAACTCAGTACAAGTGCCCAATGCTCAAGTACTACGCAGTCACCGCCTGACGACGGTTGTACTCAGAAGCATCTCCTTTGATAGCCTCACTTTGTTTACCATCGATGCCAACTGGGAGATCGCCGACAATTGTGACTCGTTGAACGTGGCGGGGCTGGTCGCCGTAATCTGCGATCGCATAATGTTGAGTAGCCCGATTATCCCAAAAAGCTACGTCACCAACTTGCCAACGCCACCGGACTGTGTTCTCAGGACGTGTAATATACGCTTGCAACAGCCGCAGAATATCATCTGATTCAGTTGTTGATAAGCCACGGAACTGGCGCACAAATCCGCCGATGAATAGCCCACGCTCTCCAGATTCGGGATGGACGCGTACAACTGGGTGCAGAGTCTCGTACACAGTCGAGGTGAAGACAGCCCGATAAGCCTTGGCATCTTCAGGTAAGTCAAATGCAGTTGCATAGTCGTATTTGTTGCTATGTACTGCCCAAAGTTGGTCTGCGAGATTACGCAGATGAATAGGTAAATCTTGGTATGCAGTCACCGAGTTTGCCCAGACTGTATCGCCACCAGTTGGCGGAATATCAAGCGCTCGTAAGATAGAACCGAGAGGAGGACGGTCTACGAATGTAACATCTGTATGCCAGCTATTAGCGCGGGAAGTGGTGCGGCCATAATTCAGGTCTAAGACTTCTGGATTTTCTGGCAGCGATGGTACAGTTGGGTGGGCTGTAGTGACTTCACCAAAACGACGAGCGAAAGCAACCTGTCCATCAGCATCAAGCTGTTGCTGACCGCGGAAAAATATCACTTTGTATTTGACTAAAGTCTTGCGAATATCGCTGATGATGTCATCACTAAGATTAGAACTCAGATTAACACCAATAATTTCAGCACCGATACGTCCTGCAACTGGTTTGATATCAAAGTATTGGGAACCCATGTTTTTATCTCCAAGAAGTTTATGTTTTGACAAAATGTAGAGACGCGATTCATCGCGTCTCTACTAAACACCAGGGGTAGATCCGCCATCAACGATAATCTCTGTTCCTGTAATCGATGCAGCAAGATCGGACACCAAAAATAGCGCCAGCGCGGCAATTTCTTCTGGCTGGGCGATTCTTTTTAAAGGAATACTTTGGATATTTTGTGCCTTCACTTGCTCAACAGTGATGCCTTGCGCTTGGGCGTTTTGCCGCGCTAAAGTCTCGGCACGCTCAGTAGCTGTAGCACCAGGGGAGATAGCGTTAATGCGAATGTTGTACTCGGCTAGCTCTTTAGAAATGCCCTTTGTGAAGTTCAACAAAGCAGCATTGCTTGTACCACCAGCTAGGAAGTTCGGACGAGGTGTCCGTCCTGCACCGCCGACTATATTGACAATCCGCCCATCACCGCGACTTTTTTGATGGGGAACGACGGCTCTAACTAAGCGGATATAGCCCAATAATTTTAAGTTCCAAGCATCCAAAAATAAATCATCAGTGGATTCTAGGAAAGATCCAGCACGGGCTGAACCTGCATTATTAATTAAAATATCAATCTGATTAAATTGGGACAATGTTGTGGAAACAACTTTCTCAACATCCTCTGCTTTAGTCAGATCGGCGCTGATGGCAATAACTTTAGCGCCAGAAGTTGGTAAAGACTGGATGTTAGCTACTGCATTTTCTAGTCTTTCTTGATTGCGGGCTGCGATCGCAACATTCACACCCTCACTATAAAGTGCTTTGGCAGTAGCTAAACCAATTCCCGCACTTCCTCCTGTAACGATCGCAGTTTTACCTGATAGTTTTAGTTCTAAACTCATACAAACTTACCCTCAAAAATCTAAATAATTTAATTGCGAACCAATAATATTGCTGATTGAGAGCCTGTATTGTGGACATCCAAGATGGTTTGATTTTCCCCAGAAGTGCAGCCCAGAAGTATTTTGATTTCTGTATCCCGTTTTTCCAAGTCAACACTACAAATGACGGCGGTGACTTTTTTACTAGACAAACTACCTATCCAAACATCAATATCGGCTCCATCTCCAGAGCGAGTGTTTTCCAAGTATCCATAGTCCAACGGATAAACAAAGGATGAATAACGTGGATGTGATGTCCCTTTTGGGCGATCTATCTTGAGATTACTAATGGCTACAAGCCGATCTAGTTTGAACCAAAAATCAGCATAATTCGTAGTTTTTAATTCATCATTCGTAATTCTCACCTCACAAATAAATCTGCCTGATTGCAACAAGGAAAAACATTAGTCTTTCTGAATAAATTAGTGCATGAAAAAATTAATTACGAATTACGAATTACGAATTACGAATTATTTTGAAATGTGCAATACAGCCTTGCCAGGAAAACGCCTGTCGAGTAGTTGTTGTGCTACATCAGCTATTTGTGTCCAAGAAGCTTCTAAATCAATGTGAGGATGTAACTCATCTGCTTCTACTAGACTCAAAAGCCTTTTTAGACCGACTGCTGCTGATTCAAATCTCAATTCATCGAACAGACGTAAACCATACAGGCTGACGCTACCAGTCCCAAAAAATTGAGCCGCATTGAATGTCACTTCAGCTCCCCCAGATACTCCATACAGCACAGTTTTCCCATCCTGTGCCAGTAAGCCAAGAGCTACCCCCAAAGTCTTGCCACCCACTGACTCTACAATTAGATCGTAGGGGCCGTACTCGCTGGCGGGTGAAAGGTCTTCGCCAATCACCACCGATTGCGCCCCAGCTTCTCTAACTAAAGTTTCATAGCCAGCTTGACGAATATGTGCCACAACTTGCGCTCCTGACAGTTGCGCCAACTGGATAGCGAAGTAACCTACGCCTCCTGATGCGCCTGTAACCAGAACTGTCCGACCCAAAAGTGAACCACCTTTTAACACCGCATGGTATGCAGTTAAACCAGCTACAGGTAGTGTGGCGGCTTGAGCAAAAGATACCGATGACGGCACTACTGCTAAGGCGTTAGTAGGAACAGACACGAGTTCTGCCCAAGCACCGGCCCGACGCAAGCCAACTACACGTGCCCCTTGGAGAGGCCCCGAACCATCGGCGGCGGGGATTTCCACTACACCTGCTAAGTCCCAACCAGGTTGCCAGCCAGCCTCAGCAGTCGTTGAACGTTTTACCTCTCCCCGATTGAGGGAAATTGCCGCTACCCGCACTAGAGCTTCATCTGGGGCAGGCTTTGGTGCAGTCACTTCACTCAGTGCCAAACGCCCCGGCACATTGGGATCAACAATCACAGCACGTATTTTGCTCATAAGGTTGCCCTGGCTTAGAGATTAATTTCTAGTTTGTTGGTTCGCAATGTATTCCCTGCAATAAATAATCTCGATAGATTAGCTATTTATTCTTAACTCCCAATCTGTGTAAATAGGTTAACGAGATTTAAAAACAACGGTATCTTGATAAGATTACAGTATTTTATGGTTTGTACAAAAAAAACTATCACAGACAGCCAGAAGAATCAAGCACCTTGTGGAGAAATTCGCCGTTGACACTTCTTGCACTGTAGTCAAGCCAAGTAGCTTCCCTATGATTCGGAGTTCTTTTTGTAATTTCTCAATTTGACTCCAAACAGTGTAAATGCGAAAATGATTAGCAAGTTTACGTTATGGTGTTTTCGCCTCTATTGTTGAGTTTGAACCTCTACCTTTGCATCCGATTCATCTCCACTTTGAGAAACTTTTTCTGGGCCGCACTGTACCGGAGTTACTCCTGTACCTTGAGTGAGTCCGTGTTTCGTTGTGGTGTCGTAAGCATTATTATCAGTATTTGCTTGGGCGTAAGTATCGTTAAAAATCTTGTCAGATGCTGAGGTTGTTTTGCCAAGAAGCTTTTTGTGTAAATCTTTAAAAGCCTTCTCATCAATACTAATGTGCCCATTCTCGTGTGTATCAAGAGCGCTATAAAACCTTGCCCATTCTTTTTTAACAGGTTCGCACTGTTGATCGAGTTCCGTCCAGACGGGCATTGCCTTAGTTTCTGTTACTAAGACATCTGCCTCATAGACAATTTCATCGGATTTATCTTCTGCTTGGTAAGTTTTGACATCTTTTGCGGGGGCACAAGTAACACTGCCCGCTTCGCCCTTTCCTTGTGATGTTAAGTTTGTAATTGCTTCGGTAATATTTTTTCCCGAAGCAGTAATTGTGGCATTCTTTTTGTCAATTTTAGTTGTCCCTTTTTTGGGCGGCATACCATTAGATGTCTGTTCAACAGGGGCTGGTGCTGTAGATGCATCACTTTGTTTCTGCACTTTGCCTGTCTGCTGTACCACATGGGTTAACTCATGGGCTGTCAACTCGTTATTACCAGGTGATTTCTCGGCGCTAAAGTAAACATCACTACCATGAGTAAAGGCCTGCGCTCCCAACGACTTACTCATCTGCGTAGCATTGGAGTCAGTATGTACTCGCACATCGTCGAATTTACTACCAAAGCGTGGTTCCATAAAGTTTCGCACTTCAGGAGATAACGGGCTTCCTCCACCCTTACTATTATTTAACTGACTCTCAATATTATCTTGGGTTTGGACGCTGCGATCGCTAACGCGTTGTAGTGACAACTCGGTTTGTACTTCTTGTTCTTCTTGCTCACAATCTGCACATTCTCGTTGTACTATATGTGAATCTATTGCACCGATATTTATATTTGACTTAAGTCTAGGTAGAAGCATAATCTGGTCAGCTGACTGCTCATACTGGTCTTTTGGCTGGCTACCTATAAGTTGCGGCTGTGGACGACGCAAAGATATCCGACTAATGTCGTGAACAAGAGGTTTTTCTTTAATAGCTTCTGGTTCTAATAATTGCTCGTTAGCAGACGTGGCTTCTTGAAGGTCGCCATTGAGCGCAGTATTATTATTTGTTGGTAAACCAAAACCGCGTGTTGGATTGGCCAATGTGGGAATATTGGATGAGACAAGCGATGGATTCGTAAAATTTGATGTTCCCGTATTGGCTCGCTTCCATGTGCTTAAAGGCAAAGCGGCTTGTCTTTTAATGTCGCTCATCTCTCAATTCCTACATTTTCTAGATTAATTAGTAACCTCTTATCTATTGCATTCCAGTATTTTCTATACAAAAATATAACTATTTTATTGACATTCTTATGTATAGACTTTAGACTTTAGTCTAGTTTTGCCATTATTCAGCTAGCCAAATATTCAAGAATTGACATTTGGTGAAATTAATTATGTGTTCTGAATAACGCATAATTAATTTCACAAGCAGATGTCTGTCTAATAAATAGTTAACGAACCGTTCCCCGCAGGGCTTCAGTATCAATTGGTTTGATGAGGTAAATTAACAGCAGATTCCAAACAATTGCTGCAATCAAAGGTAGTTTGCGAATTAGCTTCATCAATTTCGGGTTATAACTGCCTTCAATCTCTGCAATTTTCAAGTTGTAACCTGCACAGCGTTGCAGACGTGGGAAAAACTGGGGATGTTCGGTATTCAACATTACAGGAAAAGCCCGTCCTGCGGTTTCATTGGTGTTGCGGACAACTTGGATATCAAATTCTGTGGCATCAAGTCCCAATGATTTGTAGAACCCAGAACGTTCATGAACTGTCAGGGTGTGAGTAGCAAATACTGACAGCAAGAAAAAGCGACTCCACAGCCTAGATTTCCAGGTGTTCCAAAGTTGCGGTTGAGAACGCAATAATGCCTTGAATATATCTCCGTGGCGGTTTTCGTCTTGACACCAGCTCTCAAAATAGCGGAATATCGGGTAAAACTGGTTTTCTGGGTGCTTTTCTAGATGCCTGAAAATAATAATGTAACGCCAGTAACCGATTTTTTCTGAGAGGTAAACGGTGTAAAGTACCCATTCAATCGGGAAAAATGTATAAGTGCGGGTTTTAGTAACAGCGCCCAAATCAAGGGAGAGTTTAAAATCAGCCATTGCTTTGTTGAGAAATCCGGCGTGGCGGGCTTCATCACGCGCCATCATTTGAAAGATTTCTGCTAGCACTGGACTACGATTTTTTAGCTTGCGGGATAATTCCTTGAATAGCAAGAAGCCGGAAAACTCAGAAATGCAAGAACGTTCCAAATACTCTATAAACGCCTGCCTTGCTTCACCGTCAATGTGTTCCCAAGACTGCTCAAACGCTTCATCTCGGACAAAATGGTGCCGATTGTAGTCTGTCCGCATTTCTGTCAACATTGCCTGCAATTCCGTTTCCTGGGCAGACAAATCCAGCTTGGCTGCGGTTTCAAAATCTGTAGTGTAAAACCGGGGGGTAAGTACAGTTTCTTTGCTGGGGGTTTTAGTTTCTGGCTTGGGTAGGGTGTTAACCATGAGTGATGAGGCGAGCGAGTCAATAGTTCTATAACTATAAAGCTATGACAAATGCAATTATTTTGCTAGACCTAATTTACAATCCTTCAGTAAAATCGGAATTTCTGAATTTTTCTTCAACGGGTTGCGCCCAAGAAGGATTCTCCAATTTCAGCCAAGCGTAAAAGGAACTGGGGACTGGGGACTGGGGACTGGGGACTGGGGACTGGGGACTGGGGACTGGGAAAATATTTCAAAATTTGCTGTGGGTAATAGCCCCGAACATCATTTTTGAGCTGATTACCCAATCCCTAATCTCCATTCAAATCTTCCCAATCCCTAGTCCCTAACTCAATCATAATTCTTTCCTTCTGCCTTCTGCCCCCCTGCCTTCTGTCCCCTGCTTCACCGCAGTAATTCCTCAACTTGATGTTGGCTCCACAAATTTCTATATAAGCCCTGTTGTTGTAAAAGTTCCAAGTGATTTCCGACCTGCACAATTTTTCCCTTTTCCATGACAAAAATTCGGTCAGCTGCCGCCGCCGCTGATAATTGGTGCGTAATAAAAATTACTGTTTTGCGTTCAGTACCACTGGAGAGATTTTTGAGGATTTTCGTAGCTGTTTGATTATCTACACTAGAGAGAGCGTCATCCAAAATTAACACTGGAGCATTGACCAACATTGCTCGAGCCAAAGCAGTACGTTGCCGTTGACCGCCAGAAAGATTAATACCGCGTTCGCCAACAATAGTTTCATATTGCTGGGGAAAATTCTGAATTTCTGATTCAATTTGGGCAAGTTTAGCGACAGATTCTACCTGCTGTTGTTCGCCAACTGGATCGCCGTAGCGAATGTTATTTTTGATTGTAGTGCTAAATAGAAAGCTATCTTGAGGAACGTAGGCGATCGCACCTCGTAAATCTGTCAAAGCGATCTTAGTAATATCTACTCCATCTAAAAACAATTGTCCTGATTCAATATCCAACAAGCGGGGTAAAGCATTGGCCAAAGTAGATTTACCCGAACCAATTGCCCCAACAATCGCAACAGTTTCTCCAGGAGCAATGGTAAAGTTAACATTTGCTAAAGCTGAAGTCGTGGAACCAGGGTAATTATAGGTGAGATTTTTAGCTGTCAGTTCGCCTTTGAGTTCAGCCACTGGCAGATGTATGGCATCGGCTGCATCTTTAATTTTTGGTGTGACAGAGAGAATAGCTTCAAGCCTATCGATACTAACTTCACCGCGTTGGTAGGCAGTAATTGTAAATCCTAAAAGAGCAGTGGGGAAAACTAGACGCTCTACATAAATTAACAATGCTAAAAAATCGCCAACCTGAAGTGTCCCAGCAGACATCCGTGCCGATCCTAGCCAGATGATCACCAGTGAACTGATATTAGCTAGCCCACCAATTAGCGGAAACAGTGTATTGCGGAGTTTTGCTAGTTCCAGGTTAGCAGTCAATAGCTGCTGATTTTTCTTGGCAAAAGCTCGACGCTCGTTAGCTTCTTGAGCATAGATTTTAATTAAGGCAATGCCACTGATATCCTCTTGGATGAGTTCGCTGATGTCAGAGAGTTGCTCTTGGACTTTTGCTTGTTGTTTGCGTAAGCGATCGCTAAACAGACTCACCAATAAGAGCATAAAAGGGTATACTGCCAGGGCGGCTAGGGTGAGATCCACACTAATTGTCAGCATTACTGGCAGTGTCAGGGCGTAGGCAAACATCGTATTTGCCAAACTCAAGACCGCAAAACCCAATAACCGCTTGATATTGTCCACATCACTAGTAGCGCGACTAATCAAATCGCCAGCAGTATTACTGGCAAAATAACCAGGTTCCAGTTTCAGTAAGTGTTCAAAAATCCGTTGTTTCAGGTCAAATTCCACCTGCCGTCCCACCCCAAATAGCCAAATGCGTGATGCCATCCGCATTAGCCACATTGCCGAACTGAGCAAGACAATAACTACTACGTAATGTAGTATTTGGTTCCATCTGAAGGTTGTCGAGAGTTTGTCAACACCAGCACGAATCAACCAAGGGATATAAACACCCAGTGCATTGACAGACAACAAAGCGAGAATACCCAAGGAGGCTTCCCGCCAATGGGGTCGTAGGTAAGCACTGAGTTTAGCGATTCGTTGAGATTTTGCCATTAAAGCAATTGTGCAACTTTATCATCTAGATTAACTGCTAGTCCAAGAAGGCAGCTATGAAGAGGGAATATCGCTTGTGATAAATTCAGCTGTTGTTACCTCTTTTAACTGGATAGTTATTGCCATTCATTACTAGTAGTCCATCACAGCAACTTTAATGAAGAAATAAGTTCGTAGTAAGGACTTTAGTCCTTTGATTAATGGCTCAAGCGCTTACTACGAACCAAGTATTGTTCTCTTGCCTGATTACCGCTGAACACGCAAGAACCTGTAAATTTCAAGGAGATAACTTTCCCAAGTTCTTGTTGTCAATTGCAATGTTTCCGAATTTGGTACAAAGTCTTCAAGTCGTAAACCGCGTGTGCGAATATCTTGAGGACTTCCTTGTAATAAATAGGGAGGCACTCTCAAATTATAAGAAAGAATGCTATCCCCCGTTACATCTGAGATGTTCGTTGTGGTGGGTTGCCCTAATGCCACCAGTGTCTCAGATGTTGTAGCACTTGCGACAGACGTTTCGCCCGTCATTGCTAGAGGTGCTCTATAAAGGAAATAGGCGACTGCTGGTGTACTTGCTAACAGCAAAATAGTCAGTGCCCAACCGATCAAGTAGCCTCCTGGTTTGTCTATTCCACCTCCTTTGATTTTCTGAGCGGCAAGAATCATCAGTAAAACAGAGGCTCCTAGAGGCTTGAGTGGAAAAGATAGCATCCTCCACAACGACGCCACAGCAGGTTCACTGGGGTTAAGAAATGATAGGGCTACGATTACCAAGATAACGACTAAGATTAATCGTCCGACAAAAGTTCCAGAGGGATAAAATCGCTGGAACAGAGAATAAACGATAGTGCCAATCAGCAGCCACAGCAGTACCCGGCTTAACAATAGAAACATAGACTAACTCTCAAATTTTCTGGTGCAGTGAGCCAGTGTGGTGGTGTTCGCGTAGCGTCTCCGTCAGGAGAGGCAGTCCGTTTCGATTGGGGTTGCCCCCAGAAAAGACTGCCATGCAGGGAAACCATACATAAAACAACTGGCGACTTCTTACTGATAGCGACGTTATAAACGTCACCCGTAAGGTTCAACCTAGAGGTTTCGGGAAATGGATTTATTTTATTGTCAAATTGTAATCGTACTGTTTGACTTAAAATTTCTCAAACCTCACACCCAATGACTACCGTCGTAGTGATTTTAGTGCAATTTTTTGACACTGCGTCTATTATTTATAATTTTCCAGAAGAGTAATCTAGTACCGGTAAACTAAATTAATTAAGTAATCTACTCAAAAGGAAAAACTATGTCGCCTGGAAAGCCTACTATTCTGGTAACAGGGGGAGCTGGATATATTGGTTCTCATACAGTGCTTGCTTTGAAGAAAGCGGGTTATAGCGTTGTCATACTTGATAATCTGGTCTATGGACATCGCGATCTAGTAGAAGAAGTTTTACAGGTAGAACTAATAATTGGGGACACAAGCGATCGCGCCTTGCTCGATCGTGTATTTAAAACCCATGATATTGCCGCAGTGATGCATTTTTCTGCTTATGCCTACGTAGGAGAATCGGTGAGCGATCCGGCCAAATATTACCGCAATAACGTCCTTGGTACTTTGACGCTGTTAGAAGCGATGCTGACAGCATCTGTAAAGAAATTTGTCTTTTCTTCTACCTGTGCCACCTACGGGGTACCAGAATTCGTGCCCATTCCAGAAACCCATCCCCAAAATCCGATTAATCCCTATGGCGCTACAAAGCTGATGGTAGAAAGGATTCTCTCTGATTTTGACGTTGCTTACGGTTTGCAATCAGTGCGTTTTCGCTACTTCAATGCTGCTGGTGCTAATCCCGATGGCTTACTAGGCGAGGATCACAACCCCGAAACCCATTTAATTCCCTTGGTGCTAATGACAGCTTTAGGCAAACGAGAATCCATTTCAATTTTCGGCACTGATTACCCCACGCCCGATGGTACGTGTATTCGTGATTATATTCACGTTAACGACTTAGCAGATGCCCATATTTTGGGATTGGAATATTTATTAAAAGGTGGCGATAGCGAAGTTTTTAATTTGAGCAATGGCAGCGGTTTCTCCGTCAGAGAAGTCATAGCCGCAGTCGAAGAAGTGACAGGAACTTCGATACCAGTAGAAGAACGCGATCGCCGTCCTGGCGATCCCCCAGTTCTCATTGGCACCAGCGATAAAGCCAGAACAGTCTTAGGCTGGCAACCTCAGTATCCATCCATCAAAGATATTGTTGCTGACGCGTGGCAGTGGCATCAGAAGCGACATAAGTAAAAGTTAGGAGTTGGGAGTTAGGAGTTGGGAGTTGGGAGTTGGGAGTTGAGAGTTAGGAGTTAGGAGTTGAGAGTTAGTAAATTTTAGATTTTAGATTTTTCTTCAATCCAAAATCCAAAATTCAAAATCTAAAATAGTTAAGTCTTGAATTCATAACTCATAACTCATAACTCATAACTCATAACTCATAACTCATAACTACTCCCCACCCCTCCTCATACTTTGCATGACGACAACTAAGATGCCGATAAATCCGAGAATTGGCAGTGCGATCGCCCAAGTTGGTAATTGTTGAGATTGACCTTCTACTAAATCACCATTGACATTTCGCAGGTTTTGTGTGTTTTGTGTAGACCCGCCTCCTGCCACTGTCACTTCAAATTTGAATTCAAAGGGTTTGAATCTTGCCCCAGAGGCAGGTTTGCCATTTAGTTGCAACTCATAAAGACCTGGCTTGGGAAAGACAACTTCTGCACCTGGAATGCCTTGATAACGTTCTGCTGACACAGGTTGTAACTGTGGTTCTAAAAGTGGTGGCTCTCCGGCTGCATAAGGTTCGGCATAAACAGCCAATTGACAATTACACTGTGACAGAGGAATTACCTTTCCACCTCTGCGGGTAAGTGCAAACCAGGCTTGGCTTGGCTCTCCAGCACGGGGATTATCGTTTGGTTCAATGTGGAGAGTGCCGCCAACATCTGAGGCTACTTCTACCTTATGAGCAAAAGCAGGGTAAAGATTAGTTATTGATATAACTAAGCAACTCAAGAATAATAAATACTTTATCGTTCCTTGGTTTTTCCAGAAAATGCCTTTGAGGGGGTAACGCTTCTGTTTTTGACTCGTTGAAACGGAGCCAGAAAAAAAGGATGATTTACCGCGATTTGGTTGGGGGAACATAAAACTTTTCTACGGCTAACTTTGACCAAAAAAAGCGCGAGCGCACTAGCAAGACACTGAGAGTAATCATTACCATCAGTACTGCCGCTAATTTATTTCCCCAAGTTGATTGCAAGGAACCCAGGTAATGGGAACCAATCAACACAGTATGAATGGCACTCAAGAGCAAGGCTGGCACACTTAATAGATGAATCTGTCGCCAACGCTTGCCCAAAGATTTTTGCAACGATTCCCAACTTGTAAAAGCGGCGGGGGACATTAATACCAATGCTACAGCACCCGCAGCCATCCCCCACTGAAATTCTGGTGGCAGAAACGAAAAGGCGGCAAAATTCCATTGTAATGAGTGTTCTATCATGTGGAAGGTGTGAACCACAGAAAGCACAAAAGATCCCACACCTAAGCCGCGCCGATAACGAAGTGGTGAAGCCCACAACCCACTAATCGGACGCGCAATTAAGGCCAAAATTAAGCAGATTAAGGCGGCGTGTCCGGTGTAATCTACCATTGTGTCACCAGTCCGCAGCAAGGTGATAACGCCAATGGTGAGTGTTACCCAACCGCCTAATCGAAACAATTGACTGCGCCTGTCTTTACTTACCAAAGATGTGGAAACGCCTACACCTAGCATCGTCGGCAAGGTTCCCAAGCCAAAAGCCAGCATAGTAGCTGTACTCATCCATAAATTGCCAGTTTCAGCGGCTTTAATTTGGGCAGCATACAGGAAACCACAGGGCATTAAACCCCAAGTCATCCCTAAAAGCATTGGCGTCCACCATTTGGTTTTTAAGGAAAGCTTAACCATTCCGTTGCTGAGGCGATCGTGTAAATTACCTTGCAATAGGGGATGTAACACCGGAATTCGCGGTAGTAAATCGGGTTTTACTTGTCCTAAGCCAAACCAAATCAACATCACGCCAGTCAGAATAGCCATCCAGCGCCGGAAGTCGCTGCCAACACCCGCTAGCTGTCCACCTTGCAGCAATACCGAACCTAGCGCCCCAATGCCAGCACCGACTAGAGCATAGCTCAACATCCGCCCCAGGTTTAGCAAAATATGAAATTTTAATTGCTGTTGCCAAGTATCGGGCTTTTCTAAGGTTGATGTCCGTCCCAAAGAGACTGTTTTTGGACTTTTCGGCTGATGAGACAGAGAAAATGCCACTGTTAGAGGGCCACACATCCCAAAGCAGTGTCCAAAACTCCCCAGGAACCCCAGGATTGCGATCAGCAACAAATCTACCATAAAAAAGTTCCGAGTTCTGAGTTATGAGTCCTGAGTATCCGAATAAAGATTTTGAAGAAGTAATAAGAAATTTTTTCTTTTCTTCTTTACTTAGTACTCAAAACTCCTCTAGTGCGGAACTGTAAGTGAAGTTGCGATCGCTGTCAAAAGACAAAGCGTCAAACTTGATGTTTTCTCTATTGAAGAAGAATTCAGAAGTCAGAAGTCAGAATTCAGGAGCAAAGCTAAAGACGCTCCTAACTCCTGAATTCTGTTCGATAAATTAATTTTACTTATAATAAACCGTAAAAAAATAATACGAAATAATCTTTTTGGAAATGTTTTATGTTTTTATTTCCTAAGAATTACTACTAGCGATCGCTACATTGATAATGTTGTACCGAAAGCCAATAAACAATTTGCAAAAATTCATTCAAAAACAAAGTTACTTGCATATAGGGGTTTTTCTGGCAACTCTCTTGAGCATCATATTGTTCAGTTGGGTAGCACTTTCGCAGCAACCAGTTACCCTCAATCTGTTAATGACTGCTCCTGATGCCCAACCTTGGAGGCAGGGTTTAATTAGAGACTTCGAGGCTGAGAACCCAGGTATTCGCATTAACCTAGTTGAAGGGCCCAATGCCACAAATTTGCTCGAAGACTTGTATACCTCATCTTTTATCTTGGGTGAATCTCCGTATGACCTGATCAATATGGATGTGATCTGGACATCCAAGTTTGCTGCTGCTGGATGGTTGCTACCTTTAGGCGATCGCATTTCTAAAGAAGAGTTGGCAGCATTTTCACCCCAGGATGTAGAAGGGGGACGTTATCAAAACCAGCTGTACCGCATTCCAGTGCGTTCCGACGTGGGAATGCTCTACTATCGAGAAGATTTAATCAAACAAGCAGGATTGCAACCACCAGAAACATTTGATGATTTGATCCGAATTTCCCAAGTTTTGCAGAAGAAAAAGCAGGTGAATTGGGGCTATGTTTGGCAGGGTCGCCAATATGAAGGGCTTGTGGCGATGTTTGCGGAAATCCTCGATGGCTTTGGTGGCTTCTGGGTTAAACCCGACACCCTTGAAGTTGGACTAGATCGACCAGAAACATTAAAAGCCATTGAGTTTCTACGTAGTACCATCAGCGAAGGCGTTTCTCCGCCTGGAGTCACAACCTATCAAGAAGAAGACACCCGCCGTTTGTTTCAAAGTGGTCAAGTAGCGTTTTTACGCAGTTGGCCATACGCATGGCCTTTAGCCCAAGCAGAAAATTCGCCAATCCGGGGCAAAATTGCGATTAAACCGATGGTTCATGCTCCTGGGAAGACGGGAGCGGCTTGTCTTGGGGGCTGGGGTTTAGGGATTGCGAAATCTTCTCAACATCCTGAAGAAGCTTGGAAAGCAATTCAGTATTTTACCAGTCGAGAAGCACAGCGCCGATTCATTTTCAGTGCAGGTTATGTGCCCAGTCGCCGAGAACTGTTTACAGACCCAGGGATTGTTGCTAAATACCCCCACTATCCGCAGTTATTGCAGGTCGTGGACAATGCAGTTTTACGTCCACCGATCGCGCAATATGCTCAGACATCAGATATTTTGCAGCGTTATCTCAGTGCCGCGTTATCCGGTCGAATGAATCCTGAACGAGCAATGCAAGCTGCTGCTGCGGAAACGCGGCGATTGCTGGCGGCAGGGGGGCAGAGGGGCAGGGGGGCAGGGGAGCAGGGGAGCAGGGGGAGAAGAATTACATAGCCAGTTCCCAATGACAAATGACCAATGACCAATGACAAATGACAAATGACAAATTTACACACACTCAGAAATCGAGAACAACAGACAGCCTGGATTTTACTAACACCCGCATTGCTGCTGTTGTTGTTTGTATTTGCCTACCCGATTTTACGAGCATTTTGGTTAAGCGTATTTACTAGAAATTTGGGAACAGAGTTACAACCTGTATTCTCTGGTTTGGAGAATTATGTGCGGATGGCGGGGGATGGTCGTTTTTGGCAGAGTTTGTGGGCGACAACCGTATTCACAACAGCATCGGTCATCTCAGAATTACTGCTAGGACTGGGGATTGCCCTAGTTCTCAATCAGGCGTTTGTTGGGCGAGGCATAGTGCGTACAACTGCCATTATCCCTTGGGCTTTGCCTACTGCTTTGATTGGTCTGGCGTGGGCTTGGATTTTTAACGACCAGTTTGGGGTTGTGAACGATATTCTGCTGCGCTTGGGGCTGATTAAGACTGGGATTAATTGGTTAGGAGAGCCAACGCTGGCGATGATCGCAGTGGTTTTTGCTGATGTTTGGAAAACTACGCCGTTTATCAGTATCCTGTTGCTGGCTGGGTTGCAGTCGATATCACAAGACCTCTATGAAGCTTACTCGGTTGATGGGGCAACTGCTTGGCAAAGTTTCCGTAATATTACCCTGCCATTGCTGCTGCCGCAGATATTAATTTCAGTGCTATTTCGATTTGCTCAAGCTTTCGGAATTTTTGACTTGGTTGCTGTGATGACCGGGGGTGGCCCTGGTGGCGCTACGGAAGTGGTGTCATTGTACATTTACTCCACGGTGATGCGCTACTTAGATTTTGGTTATGGAGCAGCCCTGGTAGTAGTGACATTCTTAATATTAATTGCGGCGGTGGCGATCGCTAGTTTCTTACTTAACAAATACCGTGCCAAAACATCAGGAGCCATTTAACCGATGAGTGTAACTCCCCAAGCAGTTCCAACGACTCCAAAACGAACAGGGGGAACCAAGTTTTCTCTGAAAAAAATCTTGCTGGGCATCATAGTTGTATTAATAGTGCTATTTAGCCTAGCACCAGCTTTATGGCAATTGCTGACTTCGTTTAAAGTAAATGACGATATTGCCGCCGTTCCTACCGTCTATTTCCCCACAAGATTCACTTTCAATCACTACATTGAGTTATTTACTCGTCGGCCATTTTGGCGCTATATCTTCAACAGCGCTTTTGTGTCGATTACTTCTACTGCTGTAGCTTTAGCGATCGGCGCACCTGCGGCTTATGCTCTGGCACGGTTACGCCCTTGGGGTGAAAAAGTTATCCTCGCCAGCATTTTAATTGTTACCTTATTTCCTGGAATTCTCTTGTTCTTAGGATTATTAGAAATTATCCAAGCTCTGAAACTGGGTAATAATTATCTGGCGCTAATTATACCCTATACTGCGATCAATTTGCCGCTAACAATTTTAGTACTTAAAAGCTTTTTTGAACAATTACCAAAAGACTTGGAAGATTCTGCTAGGGTCGATGGCTACAACACTTTTCAACTACTGTGGCAAATCGTGCTACCCATGACCCTTCCCGCCTTAGTGACTACCGGAATCCTTACCTTTATTTTTGCTTGGAACGAATTTATTTTTGCTCTGACGTTTATGACGCGTGAAGAGTTGAAGACAATTCCCGTTGCTGCGGCTCAGTTGGGTGGTGCGACAATATATGAAATTCCCTATGGCCCGATCGCTGCTGCAACTGTCATCGGGACATTACCCCTGATTTTACTAGTTTTGTTTTTCCAGCGCCGGATTGTTCAAGGTCTTACCGCTGGTGCTGTCAAGGGATAAGGGGGAGCAGGGGGAGCAGGGGAAGCAGGGGGAGCAGGGGAGCAGAGGAGCAGGGGAGCACGGAAGCAGGGGGAGCAGAGGAGCAGGGGAGCAGAGGAGAATAACTAATGACAAATGACAAATGACAAATGACAAATGACCAATGACAAATGACAAATGAAAAATGGCTAAACTCGAACTCAAAAACTTGAATAAAACCTACAGTCCTAAAGTTGTCCCTGTCAAAGACGTTAGTTTAACTGTAGATAACCATGAGTTTCTCACTTTACTTGGCCCTTCTGGCTGTGGCAAATCCACCGTTTTACGCATGATTGCGGGTCTTGAAGAACCGACTCGCGGTCAGATCGAAATCGGGGATATAGATGTCACCTATAAACGAGCAGCCGATCGCAATATTGCAATGGTATTCCAAAGCTATGCACTCTATCCCCACATGACGGTGTACGAAAACCTCGCTTCTGGACTGAAGCTGAAAAAAGTACCACCGACAGAAATTAAACAGCGAGTGGCAGAAGTGGCAGAAGTTTTAGGATTAGCAGAGTTAATGAACCGTAAGCCTGGTCAAATGTCTGGAGGTCAACGGCAACGGGTTGCTGTCGGTCGTGCTTTGGTGCGTAATGCCGATGTCTACCTGCTGGATGAACCTTTAAGTAACCTGGATGCACTCCTGCGGGAACGAGTCCGAGCCGATATCAAGCAAATTTTTGCCGCTCAAAAAGTGCCAGTTGTTTACGTCACCCACGACCAAACCGAAGCGATGACGCTCTCCACGAAAGTTGCCTTGCTCAACGATGGCTATGTCCAGCAACTCGATCCGCCTGACCGTATCTATAACCATCCTGCTAATCTATTTGTGGCTGGATTTGTTGGTAGTCCGCAAATGAATTTGCTGACTCTACCTTGTAAGGGAAAATACGCGCTCCTGGGTAATTTCCAAATACTTCTCCCAGATATACCAACTGTACCACCGCAGATTGTTCTGGGAATCCGCCCAGAAAATGTCCGCATTGCTCAACCAGGTGATACCCAGACTATTCAAGGGCGAGTATTTTTAGTGGAAAATTTGGGTATGCACTATTTGGTCAGTGTCAGGATTGAGGGTTCACAAACCGGAGCGATTACGGTACGTGCTTTGTTGCCAACAGACCAAAATTGGAGTAATGAGGATATTATACTCGCATTGCCCCCTGAAGATATTCACTGGTTTGATGTGCAATCTGGCCATGCTGTTGTTAAAAGACAAATGTTAGGTTAACGCAAGCAAGAGAGGCGATGAATCGCCGTCTCGACAATAGACCTCTTGCATAAATAAAAAACAAAGAACCCCACCCCGCATTTGCTAACACAAACGTTCCCCTCCCCGCAAGCCTACGGTGTACACACAAGTCTGAAGTTGTTCAAGAATCTGGGTTTTACTCCACCCTAACCACTGCTTGAATTCAATGAACGACCACCCGAATTCAATAAACAACCACCCGAATTCAATAAACGACTACCCGAATTCAATAAACGACTACCCAAATTCAATAAACGACCACCCGAATTCAATAAACGACTACCCAAATTCAATAAACGACCACCCGAATTCAATAAACGACCACCCGAATTCAATAAACGACCACCCGAATTCAATAAACAACCACCCGAATTCAATAAACGACCACCCGAATTCAATATATTTATTGCATAAATTCTCAAAACCTCACCTGAAAACTGATTTACTAAGGTTTTAGCTTTAGTTTTACCCCACCCTAACCATCACTGCGATTAAGTAGGTAATCTTTGGGATTTAAGAAGAAATTCGACTTGTGTGTACACGGTAGCCCCGGAAGCGGGGAGGGGTTGGGGGTGGGGTGTTAGGGACTTTTGCAAGGGTCTAATAAGCTGTTCCACATTTAAATTGCATAAGCTGGGCAAGCAAGATGCCATTGGTGTCAACTTAAGCTGGAAATAGCTTAACTGTTGGCTTCCATGCCCGCCCGGAAATAAATTTCCGGGCTAATAGGCTTAAGTCTACTGAAGTAGACTGGAGATTTTTGGCGATATTTAGTCATCTTCAGATGACTTTAGCTATGAGACGGGAATTTCAATTCCCGGCGGACAAGCGGTTTCACGTTAAGTTGACACCAATGGCAAGATGCCCACCCCACAAGAGTTATATTTAATTCAATTATGCAAATTAGATGTTTCTTAGCTTAATCAGATTTATCGCGTCTTTGCGATCGATCGCTAGAATTTTCATCAAAAAACCTTAACCAAAGCAATCCTGGAAAGTGATGCTTGGGGATTTGCGCTACCCTAAGTCTGGAAGCCAAGGATAAATCAGATGAGAAAATGGATTTGGCTGATGCTGTTGGTGCTGATGACGGTTGCCGTGTTGGGTAGCAGAGGTAGCACGTTTTTTGAACAGCGTCCCTCACCGACAATTGTTGAGCGGATTCCAGTGGAAACACCCGAACCACAGCCATCAAGGGAAGTTGATATTACTCCCCAAGTGTCTACTGACAAGCTGTTAAACCATATCCAAAAGTTGAATTTTCAGCGCTACACCACAAAAGAGCGATCGCTTACTCGCACTTATATTACAACGGAACTGAAAAAATTCGGCTGGAAACCTAAATTAGAAAAGTTCTCTGATGGTGTGAATATTTTTGCCGAACGTCTAGGAACTAACAAAGCTGCGAAAGCAATTCTTGTAGCAGCGCATTACGATACTGTTGCCTCTTCCCCTGGTGCTGATGATAATGCCAGTGGTGTAGCTGTAGTGCTGGAAGTCGCTCGGTTGCTCGGTTCTCGTCCTACGCCACGAACCTTACAGCTAGCTTTTTTTGACCAAGAGGAAGCAGGACTTTTGGGGAGTCAGGCTTTTGTGAGTAAGACAGCACGCTTGCAAAATTTAGGCGGAGCGATCGTTATGGATATGGTAGGTTACGCTTGTTACACTCCTGGATGTCAGAAATACCCGGCTGGATTGCCTGTTACACCACCTAGCGACAAGGGCGACTTTTTGGCAGTAGTCGGTGATACAGAACATTTGTCTTTACTGAATGCCTTTCAAAACTCACAAAATACCCCCTCAACCGCCCTGAATAAACAGGAATCAATGCCAGCAGTTCTAACATTACCAATTCCTTTTAAAGGTTTACTGACACCAGACACCTTACGCAGCGATCATGCACCGTTTTGGTACCAAGGTGTGGGTGCTGTGCTGGTGACAGATACCGCAAATTTACGCACTCCGCACTATCATCAACCTAGCGATGTACCAGCGACTATCGAGCGATCGTTCTTCACCGGAGCAGCACAAATTGTAGTTAATGCGACTAGTGCTTTATTAGAGAAAAACCAGATTTTGGAAACTCAACCACCAAGCTAACTTATGAATTATCTTGACCAAATAATTACTAATTCGTAATTAAAGAGGGTACAGACCCCCACTAAATATGCAGATTTAGTGGTCAACAAGACAGTGGTAGGTTAAAGCCACATTAATTGTAACTACGAATTACGAATTACGAATTATTTTGACTAGCTTTTGGTTCAGGGAAAGTCAATGTCCAATTATTTTTATTATTGACCTGAGAATATAAACCTTGAAGAATGAGCCGCAGAGTTTTTCGAGTTCTAATAGGCTTCTTTACCAGATAAGTTCCTGGTTCAGCAAAGATATTATCAAAGTTTTGTTTATAACCAAATTGTTTTGAACAGTAACTACCAGCACCTTGGACTTTTAACACAAAAAATGGAGATTGTTTGTATTCATCAGGAATCATAAAGATGCCATATACATGATGACGACCACGCCACGGCTGAACACTAACCTTAGTAGCATGTACTTGAAATTTTGTAGTTTTTGATGCGATAAAAGCCTCGAAATTGCAATCAGAATCATTCACAGGCCACCACAGTGTAATAATACTCAAAGAGAGCAGAAAAATTAAAATATAGGGTAGTCTGCGACGCATAAAGCCAAGAAAAATTGTTGACGCGGCTGGGGGAATTTGATGAGTAACGATTGTGCAGCTACAGCAATCAGACTATTCACCTGCAACACCTCTGCAAAACGTTTGAAACAGCAAAGACAAAACATTAAGCAGTCGGTTAAATTTTTCTGTGAAAAAAAATTGCAGATTGTAGATGCGTAGTTTACCGCCGCAGGCATCGCTTTCCCTGTTCTAGTAGCTCCGTTACAGTCTTAAACGTAGCTGAGAAACAATCGAGCTTTTGTGGCTGTTAACACTGATTTATGCTCAAATTTTTGGCTGTGATGAATTCTACAATTCGTTACTTTTGTTATCCTTGTAATATGGCTCTGTTTGCATTGGCAGATGCTTTGAGGAGATTAGAGCATAGACGTAGCCATCAAGTTAAGAAAAAATTTACTTTTATTTCTAATCAATTATTGGGGTAGTCAAATACACAAATATCCGTTATATTCCCGTAAGTAACAGTTGGTATAAAAATTTATGGGAAAAATTTGGAGAAGTCTTAAGACAGTTGCGGGTTTATTTAGCGCGTTGGCTTTGCCCGCCGTAGGCATCGCACTTACACAGCTGGGGGCAAATACTTCGGCTATTGCAGCTGACACAGTTGTTGTGCGTTTCGGTTTATTTACAGAATCCATCTCTGTTACTGAGTTGCAAAAGGCTGTAAAAACAGGAAAATTGCCTGGGAGTTTACAGTCTTTATCTGAAGAACAACGCCGCTTCTTCTTGGGGGCGCTGGGTATGAATATACCGATGAATGTTGTCACACTTGATAAGTTAATTAATACCCAGATTGGTACAAGTATTCTCAGTGACTTTGCTACAGCCTTAGCCCGAAAGGACAAAGCTGGGGTACAAGCACTCAGATCGGGCTTGGTATTAGGTTCTACTGCACCGCAAGGTCTTTCTATACTGAGTTTTATTGCTGCTTATCCCAGTAAACGCTTAGAAATTGATTTACCAAAGGCTTGGGTTGTTACAAAAAACTTAAATACAGCTTTTTGGCGTACCCAGCAATTTATGTTAGCGATCGCTCCCCAACTTGACCCTATAACAGCACATCCGAGAACACCGCAGATTGCTTTCCCTTTCGATCCCAGCCAACCAGGAAGCGCCCAAGTAAAAGTACTCAATTTAAGTCTGAACGATCAAAAGCGCGATCGCAAAATTCCAGTTGATATTTACTGGTCAACTGCTGCAACTCCCGACAAACCCGTAATTGTCTTTTCTCACGGTTTCGCGTCAGTCCGCACGGACTTGCGTTACTTAGCAGAACATTTAGCATCCCACGGTTATGTAGTAGCAGCTTTAGAACATCCCGGTAGTAATGCGGCAAATATTGATTTAGCATTACAAGGCAAAACCAGAGTCATGAAGCCTCAAGAGTTTTTAAATCGCCCTCAAGATATTAGTTTTGTCCTCGACGAATTAGCAAAACTCAACCAAACAGCTAATTATCCCCTACAAGGGAAACTTGCAACTACAAACGCGATGGTTGTTGGCTATTCTCTTGGTGGTGGTACAGCTTTAGCACTTGCTGGAGCCGAGTTGCAACTAGAACATCTCAAACAACGCTGTAAAAAGAACCTGACTATCTTAAGTTTGGGAGAAAATATCCAGTGCATCGCTCAAGAACTACCAGAAAATAGTTATCAACTACGAGATCCCAGAATCAAACAAGCGATCGCTTTCAATCCGACAACTTCTCTAATTTTTGGCGAAACTGGGTTAACTAAGATACAAGTTCCTACAATAGTGTTAGCAGGTTCCGCCGATAAAACCACCCCAGCTTTAACTGAACAGATTGTGGGATTTGACAAAATTCCATCCCCAAAATCGCTAGTTGGTATTATTGGGGCTACTCATCTCAGTGTAAAAGACCCCAGCACTACATTAGATCAGGTTGGACAACCAAATACACCGATTAGTGGCGGTGAAGTTGTCGGCGAACAAGCAGCAGATGTTCGCAAGTATGTTAAAGCTATAACTTTGGCCTTTGCTTTCCAGATGACTCCAGAAGCTAAAAACTATGCTATCTTCCTGACACCAGACTATGCTCAGTTTGCTTCAACTGCGGCATTTCCCTTCCGTCTAATTACCCAGATTCCTCCTGATGCTATGGCAGTGGTGAAAGAATTTGTTGATAAATAATGGACTTTCAATTAAACAAATATAGGAATCCGATTTGATTAATGAACATATTTGCGTAGGGAGGGAACTCTTAACTGGAAAAAAGGGATTTAGGAGTGTACTGAGTTTTTTCAGAAATCAAATATGAGTCCTATATAGGACTTACGTATCATACATATTGACTATACTAATTTTGGGTTTTTGAACCATTTCTAATACCCAGAACAGTAAATATGCAGCAAAATCGGGGTTGCAATCAGCACCTGAAATATAAATTTGACTTAAAGCATATTATGGTTAATTGGTATAGTACCGGAAGTCCTAAAATATTTAATTTTGTGAGTAGCTTACTTAAGAATAGGGGTATGGGGAACGGTAGAAGTCGCCGCTTATTCTAACTATCCCTACTATTTTTATTTTGAGACCAAATAAAGCCTAAAATACCGATATTCGCTACAAATACCTGACGTTGAGATCGACCAATCGAGAATATAGTATTTTCATCTAAGTGGATGTCTGAAAACTTTTTGGTGTTGTATTCGAGACTTGTAGATCCCCCTAAATCCCCCGATAAATTGGGGGACTTTGATTCCAGTTCCCCCCTTTTTAAGGGGAGCCAGCGCGGTCTTGGGGGTTTCCCCCATGAGCGACTGGCGTGGGCTAGGGGGGATCAAGCGAAATATTGAATACTTCTCAGACATCCTCTAAGTGGATTAACTACCTCACTCTATCAAGCATCCTCCCCAATCTATTTGGGAGAGTGTACTTTATTAATTTGGAATTCGCTGTAAGTATTATAAAACTTATAAAATTGACTTATACCAATTCTGTGTAAACTTTTTACTTGCTATAAGTATACTGCCTTGATAATAGCCCTAAAGTTGCTGTTAAAACTACACTAAATTTTTACAGTAAAAATAACTATTTACACATAAAATTTATAATGTATTCGTAAAAATAACAGAAGTTTAACAGTGTAAACAACTAGGAGTAGATGCCGAATGATGGTACATACGTATCCTATAAAAATCGTAAATTCTTTTTGAAAAAATCTGTCAATTAATTGTAGAGTGTGTTACCAAAATGTAGCATATCTTACAAATATTTCAAGATTCCAATATTAGTTCTGAAGCTAAATATTACAAACTAATTTCAAAACAAATGAAAACAAGTTATTTGATGTGAAATATGTTTGTGTATGTTTTGAAGTAACTTACTTGAAGTTCACAGAACTAAATGAGAGAGCATTGTTATCTTCTGCAAGCTACCGATTAACCAAAAATCAACAACAAAGAGCTTGTTTTATTTACTTAAATAATTAGTTTTACAATACACCTGTATGTAAACTAATTTGGGATTCAGAATTAAACAATTATTCCATTTAACTCAAGCTTATGCAACTCTATACAACTCGTGAAATTGAACAACTCCAGCAACACGAAGACCTTTCTACCTTAATTGAAATTATGGAATGGGTGAAAAACTTTTTAGGAAGGCCTCATCCTGGCTTAGGTAGACCCGGCGCAGTTTGCCCTTTTGTACCTTTCTCTCTCAAATCAAACAGTATTCGTCTAGCAGTTATTCACACAAAAGATTTGTATCCAGAAAAATTAGAAGAGATTGTTGGACGCTATCGAGATATATTTCTGCAAATAGATCCTCAAGAGCAGGAATTAGCAATTAATAAAGCTTTTTTACTTATTTTTCCTGACATCTATATAGAAGACGCTACTAATGTAGTAGATAGTGTCCAACAAAAACTTAAACCTTTGTTTGTTGAGTCAGGATTAATGATAGGAGAATTTCATAAACGTAATGAAAGTCCTGGTCTACACAACCCAAACTTTCGTCCACTTCGTAGCCCTATCCCCCTGTTGGCTATTCGGTTCATGGTTGAAGCTGACCTCCCTTTTCTTCAGAATCCTGCCGATCCACACTTACGTATTCGATATTTGGAAGCTTATTTAAAGAATTTTGAGCATAAATTTACAGATGAAATAAAGTTTAAAAATGCTCGTCAAGCATTGGCTTTAGCAAAAGAACAAATTAAACAAGAAAATTTGGTGAGTTCTTACATATAACAAATGTTTTAATTACAGGTTAGTGATTGAGCATAGGTATGGAGAATTAAAAGTCTTTTAAATTCATTGCATCTGGAAATAAGTGAGATAAAAATCACGAATTTACTGCTACTTGCAATTGCTTATTGCAGATAGTATCAAATCGTCATCAGTATGTAAATTATCGGACTACAGTAGAAGCGATCGCTAATTATCAATTAGTTAATATGAATACTTCAACAACTTAACTCTGATTTGTAATCATTGCGCACACATTTTTGTGAAAAAATTTCGGATTACTCTATTATTTGTGATATAAAAAAGCAAATAATTTGGTAAATAAAATGGCAAAAGAAATAGAGCGTAAATATTTAGTGAGAGGAAATAGCTGGAGAGGATTAGCTGAAGGTAGTGTATATCGTCAAGGATATATTGCTACACAAGATAAAGTAACTGTACGCATACGTATAATAGGAGAAAAAAGTTATTTGACCATTAAAGGCCCCAATATAAAATATTCGAGATTAGAGTTTGAGTATCCTATTCCTGTTCAAGATGCTCAAGAAATACTTGAGACATTATGTCAACGTCCCTTTATAGAAAAAACCAGATATAAAATAGAGTCGGGTGGTTTAATTTGGGAAATAGATGAGTTTGATGGTGTTAATAAAGGACTGATATTAGCAGAAGTTGAACTCACTGATGAAAATCAACAAATTGAATTACCAAACTGGATTGGACAAGAAGTTTCTGATGACTCTAGATATTTCAACAGCAATTTAGTAAAATACCCTTTTTCACAATGGTAATAGAATGAAATCAAAACTATGCGAATAGCCAAACGCAATGATTGGAAAACAGAACCTATGCCTTCTGTATGCAAAAATATAACGCTAGAAAAAGTTTACTCGCAGGAAGAATTCGACCGAATTGCTGCTGGAGTAATTCCAGAGCAGATGGAAGATAAGTGGTTCATTTTCTATGAGGCTCCTTGGCTATACTTGCATCGTAGTTGGACTGGTTTTTGCATTTTCAAAGTGCGTTTTGAGGTGATTGCAGAAACCGTAAAGATTGCAGAAGTGCAAGTAAATCGAGATCCAGCCCAGTACTCTAACACTGACGATCGGCGCGATGCTTCTATGTTAGCGATCTTGCTGGATTCACGATCTGAACGTGGTGTGCGAAATCATATCAAGTCGGGGTAATTAGTTATGATACCCACAGTCATTGCACCCCACCCCCAGCCCCTCCCCGCCTGCGGGGAGGGGAGACAAAGCGTAGCTTTGGCGGGGTGGGGTTCTTGGGGTTTAGTAAGTAATCAAGCGGACATGATATCAAATGCTTAACTGGATTAAAGATCGATCCAGTAATTCAGAAAAACCATAGTAGTACGCAGCATCACACTGCAAATATTTACAAAAGATGCCTGTGAGTATGAACTCAGCCATTGACTAGATTTTCTACAGTATCGGCATCGTTTGGTAATGCAGCTGTTAAAACTTCGCTGCCTTCTGTAGTAACTAAAACATCATCTTCAATGCGAATTCCCCGGACATCAGCGAATTCAGATAAACGCTGCCAATTCACCACATTCTGATATTTTGAACGCACATTGGCATCATTTAAAATTGCTGGTACTTGATAAAAACCAGGCTCAATTGTGACTAACATTCCTGGGCGCAGGGGACGATTTAAACGGAGATAGCTTAAGCCAAAGCGATCGCTCCTTTCACGTCCTTCTTCATACCCGGCTAAATCGCCCAAATCTTCCATATCATGCACATCTAAACCCAGTAGATGGCCGATACCATGAGGAAAAAACAGTGCGTGGGCATCCATTTCTACTAAATCTTGGGGATTTCCTTGTAAAATGCCTAACTCCACCAAACCTTCAGCGATCGCTGTAGCCGCTAGCAGATGAATATCCCCATACTCAACACCAGGCTGGATTTTGGCAATACAAACATCATGGGCTGCCAACACTACATTATAAATATCTCTTTGGGTAGATGAAAACTTACCCGAAACTGGCCAAGTGCGAGTCACATCACCCGCCCAACCAGTCTCAGTCTCAGCACCAACATCAGCAAGTAGTAAATCACCTGGTTGCAAACTATGGTGATACTGCTCGTTATGCAAAACTTCACCGTGAACGGTGACAATACTGTTGTAAGAGGTAGTCATATTGTGGGCAATAATCACCCCTTCCATCGCTGCCCGAACTTCTGCTTCTAATTTGGCTTGGGGTGTTGCTGCCATCCCGGCTTTGTGAGCTTTGACAGTGACAGCCGCAGCTTTTCTCAACTCGGTTAATGCACCATCATCGTGGGTGAGGCGGAGTGAAACGATCGCCTTCGCTAACTCCAAGTCAATTCCTTGGGGAGGACTTTGTGGTAAAACCCATCTATTTAATAGCTGCGATTGCTGCGTCCAAGTAGCTGCATCTTGGACGGCAAGTGTAGCGGCATCTTCTAGCCAAGACTCTAATTCTGCCATTGGCCCTGCCACATCCGCCCCAATCTTCTCGGCTATTTCTTCGCGCGTTGGCATTTCTCCATGCCAAAGGGCGCTACTGGGTGACGGATCGTCGATGAATAGTTCTAGTTTTCCCGCTTCTAGACGAATTGCCGCCTTTGCTAATGGCATTCCGGCGAAATAAAGGAAATGACTGTTAGCCCGAAATGGAAAGGAATTTGCCGGAAAATTGCGCGGATTATTGCTACCCGACCACAGAATTGCCGGAAAATCAATCAGCTTGGCTAGTTGTTGCCGTCGGTGGCGTAAAGTATTGGCGAGGGAAGTAGAAGTTTGTGGAATAAGCATAAATGTAAACTCAAAGAAAAGGATAAAGGTGATAGTTTTGCCTGTATTTAGTCGTTATCGTCTTTATCGTCATCTTGTTTATTATTTTTGCGATCGCCATCTTTTCGATCGTTTTTGCGATCGTCATCTTTGTGGTCGTCATCTTTGTCGTTCTGGTTAGGTTGTAACTCTGGTTTTTGTTGCTCAATTGGTGCAAGTGGCTGCGGGGCTTCAACAACACAACTAACTAATCCTCCAGAAATTAGCGCTAAGTTGACAGCAGCAAAGATGCTTCTGAAGATTTTTATCCTCACGTTTTCGGTTTGCTTTAACATTGATTCTAGTTTTTGGAGATTGTATTCCTAATTTCTAAGGTACTGTATATAGTGGTTCTCATTTGGATTAACACAGGGTAGAGCGCACGATATGTAATCGCAACGGTCAGCATAAATTTCTAACGCACTCCTGATAAATAATATATTGCTGTCTAATTTTCAAGGCGACTCTAATGAGACAAATCATTACTCAAGTTGATGCTTTTACTAATAAACCTTTCGCAGGTAATCCTGCTGCTGTCTGTGTTTTGCCTACTTCCCAAAACGATCGCTGGATGCAAAACTTGGCGCAGGAGATGAATTTATCTGAAACAGCTTTTTTAGTTAAGCAGGATGATGGCTTTAATCTGCGTTGGTTTACGCCTACGGTGGAAGTGCCGCTTTGTGGTCACGCAACTTTAGCTAGTGCCCATGTACTTTGGTCAGAGGGACATTTGTCACCTGATGAAGTTGCACATTTTTATACTAAAAGTGGAGTGCTAATTGCGAAGTTACAAGGTGAGTGGATTGAGTTAGATTTTCCTGTAAATCACTCACAAGCTGCGATCGCACCTCCAGAACTAGGCCAAGCTTTGGGTGTACCCTACAAATCTGTCTTGCAGAATTCAATAGGTTATCTAGTGGAATTGGAATCTGAAGAATTGGTGCGGCAAATACAGCCTAATTTTCAACTGCTAAAAACCTTACCGATTCCTAATGTCATTGTCACCAGCCTCACACAATCTGATTCTCAATATGATTTCGTCTCTCGCTTCTTTGCGCCAGGATTAGGTGTTAATGAAGACCCCGTTACAGGGGCGGCTCATTGCTGTCTCGCTTGGTTCTGGCGCGATCGCTTGCACAAAAATGAGTTTTTGGCTTATCAAGCATCTAGTCGCGGTGGGGTGGTGAAGGTGTATTATGACGGAGGCGATCGCGTCTTTCTCGCTGGACAAGCGGTAACTGTGATGCGAGGCGAGTTAATTACCGCATAAACCTAATATTAAAAATCAATAATATCTGGCAAAAACTCACTATCAAGAACTTGGACAATGGAATAAGGACATTCCACTGGAAAGGTATTTATTGGTAGTTCAGTTTCATTACTAGCAGCTTTCAATCCCCGATGATAGCACTGGGCTAAAACTTCTTCGGGATAAGACTTGAGGCTGGGACTCTCTTGCAGTAAATCTGCAATTTTGTAGCGCTGCTCATCAATCGTATTTCGCCAAGAGCCACTCCGCAAACTAGATTGATATTGCCACTTGAGCAAATGCTGTAATAATACTTCCAAGCGGCTTTTCAATTCTCGTCGTTCTGACCGTCCCAAGCTTTCAATCTCCTCAATCACAGCATTCCAGTCTACTTGTCCAAATTGTCCAGCACGAATGAGTTGTACAGTTTTTTCTGTCCATGCTGCAAAGTCTGTTTCATACAACTGGGCTGCACTTTTCGGAATCTGGGTCATGAGCTTTTTGCAATCTACCGTATACTAGCTAAATTGGAGATACTGTACGCCCATTTTAACGTCAACAAAACGATCGCATCTTTTTTGTTTGTTAGGGCAAACAATCGCATTGCAGAAGGTTGGCTTAAAATTGCACATCAATACAAACACTAAACCGCAAAAGCGTTCTTTTGCGAAGAAGCAACTGTCACAATATTTAAACAAGCCTATATTTTAATTTCAAAAATGTCTGCTAAACACAAATATAGTAGAACTAGTATCCAATCTCGTGATTGGCCAATTGAGCAATTACCTGGACTGAGCCATGAAGAACAATCTCAACTCCAAAATTGTGGGATTACTAGCACAGTAGCGCTAGTCAAACAAGGGAAAACTCTAGAGTCAAGACTAGCGTTAGCAAATAAACTACAGATTCATCTTCAGTATGTAAATAAATGGATGGCTTTAGCTGACTTGGCACGTATTCCCAGTGTCGGGACACAATATTGTGGTTTATTGCTTCATGCAGGTATTGGTTCTGTAGTGCAGTTAGCTCAAACTCCCACTCACAGATTGCACCAACAAATCATGCGCTTGCAAGTAGCAACAATGCAGCGACGAGATTTGTGTCCAGCACTTGAGCTAGTACAACAGTGGAGTCAGCAAGCGAAAACAATCATTAGTTAGGAGTTAGGAGTTAGGAGTGAGGAGTTAAAACTCATAACTCATAACTCATAACTCATAACTCATAACTCATAACTCATAACTCATAACTCATAACTTATAACTCATAACTCCTCACTCTTTAACCAAGACACCATTAAGAAAAATATCAGCGAGTCCTTCGGCCATTTCCTGCATTTGTTGGGGAGAGGCATCAGGTTCCATGAGGGTGTTGTTGGAAAAACCTGCGATCGCAAACATTCCTAAGAAAACTTTCGCAACTAACTTTGCGTCCCCTTGACGATAAATACCTTTATCCATTGCTGTTTGAAAGAATGCTTCGCCGACATCAGTCATTTTAGTAATGACTTCTAATTGAATGCGATCGCGCAAATCGGGGTGAAATTGCACCTCCATAAAACAAACGCGCATCAAATCGGCATTTTTTTGAAAATTCCACATCCGACGGCGCATCACTTGAGCGACGGCTTTATAGCTGCCCATTTCACTCAATTCTGTGAGCAAATCTGTAAGAATCTCTACCCAGCCATTCGTGGCTACTTCTACCAAAATTGCTTTTTTATTCGGAAAATGACGAAATAGAGTACCTTCAGCTATACCTGCCGTTTGTGCTAAGTCGCGGGTGGTAGTGCCGTCAAATCCCTGAGAGGCAAACAACCGTTGCGCTGCCTGTAAAATCCGGGTGCGCGTCTGAGCCTCTGAGGGCGGGGAAGAATTAAAAACTCGCATAACAGTTATGGTTAGATATCCGTAACAAGACTTGTAGCATTATTGTCTAACATCAAGTGAAAGAGCCACTGAAAGCTTAATACAAGATTAACGCTCTTTTGCTAAGTATCCTGTTATTTAGGTAATGTAACTTTATCTTACTTCTCGCTTATGAACCAGAGCAGTCGGTCAATTTTAGATTTTAGACTTCGGCTACGCTCAGTCGAACGATTGGGGACTTCGACTTCTCTCCGAGACGCTACGCGAACGCTCAGTCGAACGATTTTGGATTGGTCAGATCGAGTATCTGTAATATTGCGGCGGTTGTTTATCATTTTCTTGACTTTAATTATCTTCTCGTGGGGATTGCTGCCAGAAGTCGCTCTAGCTCAAACTCAGACAGCACCTCCTCCTCAAGAAACCAAAACTCCAACCCCGCCAGTTGAAAGTTCAATCCAACCTTATCTCGATCGAGTTATTAAGCAGTTAACGGAGTTTCGCCTCGACAATGGTTTGAAATTCATTGTCTTGGAACGACATCAAGCGCCCGTGGTTTCTTTTCTCACTTATGCGAATGTGGGTGGTGTGGATGAGCCAGATGGTAAAACTGGTGTAGCTCACTTTTTGGAACATTTGGCGTTTAAAGGCACAACGCGCATTGGTACACAAGACTACAAAAAAGAAAAACCACTACTAGATACCTTAGAGCAGTTGAATGCTCAAATTAAAACAGCGAAAGCCAATGGCAGAAAAGCTGAGGTTATTAGGTTACAAACTGAGTTTGAGCAAGTGGAAGCGCAAGCAGGCAAGCTTGTCAAGCAAAATGAATTAGGGCAAATTGTCGAACAAGCGGGTGGCGTGGGTTTAAATGCCAATACTTCAACCGAAGCGACTCGTTATTTTTATAGCTTTCCTGCCAATAAGCTAGAACTTTGGATGTCGTTGGAGTCAGAGCGATTTCTCGATCCGGTAATTCGTCGTGAGTTTTATAAAGAGAAAGATGTAATTTTAGAAGAACGACGGATGCGGATAGAGAATTCACCTATTGGACTGATGGTGGAAAAGTTTATCGATACTGCTTATAAAGCCCATCCCTACAGGCGTCCGGTGATTGGTTATGACGAAGATATCCGCAATCTGACACCAGAAGATGTCCAAAAGTTTTTTGATACTCACTACGTACCGAGTAATTTAGCGATCGCTATTGTCGGAGATGTCAATCCCACTCAGGTGAAAAAACTGGCGCAAACTTATTTTGGCCGCTTTCAAGCCAAAACCAAAGCTGTTGAACAAATCCCAGTAGAACCGCCACAACAACAAACACGGGAAGTTACTTTACAGCTACCTTCTCAACCCTGGTATTTAGAAGGTTATCATCGTCCGGCAATTACTCATCCAGATAATGCCGTCTATGAAATCATTGGCAGTTTATTAAGTGATGGGCGCACATCGCGGCTATATAAGTCTTTGGTAGAAAAGCAACGTTTGGCGCTAAATGCTCAAGGTTACAGTGGATTTCCTGGAGATAAATACCCAAACTTGATCTTTTTCTATGCTCTCACAGCTCCTGGTCATACAGTTGATGAGTTGGCGGTGGCTTTGCGTCAAGAAATTGACAAATTAAAAACTGAGCCTGTGGCGGCGGTTGATTTGCAACGAGTGAAAACCCAAGCACGGGCGGGTTTGTTACGTACTCTCGATTCCAATATGGGCATGGCTCAACAATTGTTGGAATATGAAGTGAAAACTGGCTCTTGGCGGAATTTGTTTAAGCAGTTGGATGACATTTCAGCAGTGACGACGGGTGATATTCAACGGGTGGCAAAGGAAACTTTTACGCCGAAAAATCGCACGATTGGGAAGCTGTTGTCGAAAGCAGCATGAACAACAAATCGCAAAGGGCGCACAGGAAAATAGATATGCAGAAGTACAAGGTGAAAGCTAAAAGGCAGATAGCGTTGAAAATTCAAAATAGCAAAGGGTTGATTTATGCTTTGGTTGCTGTTTTTGCGTGCTTACTTTTAACTTGTAATTTTTCTCTGGCGGCGACGGCTGAGGCAAAACATTACACAGAATTGCAGCTACCACCGCTACCTGAGATTAAGTTACCCAAGTATGAGCGGTTTGTGCTGCAAAACGGCTTGGTTGTCTATTTGATGGAAGATCGCGAGTTACCGTTGGTGAATGGTACAGCGTTTGTACGGACAGGAAATCGCTTGGAACCAATGGAGAAAGTTGGGTTGGCTGGTTTTACAGGCGCGGTAATGCGAACTGGAGGAACTAAGAACCATTCGCCTGATGAACTCAACGAGATATTAGAACAACGGGCAGCATCTGTGGAAGTTGGTATTGGTGAAACTTCTGGAAGTGCTAGCTTTGACGCATTGAGTGAAGATTTAGAGACAGTGTTTGGGCTATTTGCTGAAGTGCTGCGATCGCCTGTATTTGCTCAAGAAAAGCTAGACTTGGCGAAAACTCAAGCCAAAGGTGGCATTGCTCGTCGAAATGACAATCCAGATGGGATTGCTAATCGGGAATTTAAAAAATTAATCTATGGGAAAGATAGTCCTTATGCTCGCACCATAGAGTATGCAACGGTGGATAAAGTTGAGCGTGAGGATTTGCTCAAGTTTTATCAGCAATATTTCCACCCCAATAATATGATTTTGGGAATTGTGGGCGATTTTGAGAGTAAGAAAATGCGATCGCTCATTCAAGCTAAGTTTGGCGATTGGCAGCGTAACCCAGGTATTGCTAAACCCACATTACCAAAGGTTTCGCCAGCTAATACAGGTGGAGTCTTTTTTGTCAATCAGCCCCAACTGACGCAAAGTAGTGTGCTTATCGGGCATTTGGGCGGACGTTTCGACAATCCCGATTATGCAGCGCTGGATGTATTGAATGGAGTGTTAAATGGATTTGGTGGACGCTTATTTAATGAATTGCGATCGCGTCAAGGTTTAGCTTACTCTGTCTACGGCCAGTGGAGTCCCCGTTTCGATTATCCTGGCATATTTATCGCTGGTGGAGAAACGCGATCGGATGCTACTGTCCAGTTTGTCAAAGCCTTACAAGCCCAAATCAAGCGCACCCAAACTCAAAGAGTAACAGCAAAAGAACTGGCTTATGCCAAAGAGTCTACACTCAACTCCTTTGTATTCAACTTTCAAGACCCCAGCCAAACCTTATCACGCTTGATGCGATACGAATATTACGGCTATCCTGCTGATTTTCTCTTTCGCTATCAAAAAGCCGTCGCCGCCACCACAGCAGCCGATGTCCAACGGGTAGCACGAGAATATCTCAAACCAGAAAAGATTGTAACTCTAGTAGTGGGAAATGAAACCGCTATTCAACCGCCATTGACACAGTTAGCAAAACAGGTGACACCAATAGATGTAACGATTCCTGGTTCGCAGCCACAGGCGAAGAATTAATAGCGTAGATGGGTAGATACTCAGTATCCAAATAAAATCGCAAGGCTCAGATCCCCGACTGTCTAAGAAATCGGGGATCTTGTTTTTAAAATAATTATCTCCATTATCAGGAAATGACCGAGGACAAATTGGAGTAACAAGTAGAAACTAAATCAGGAACCAAAACCTCTGGGAACTCCAGAGGTTTTTCTCTACTCTATTCATCTTTATAGAAGCGATCGCTCCAGCATACACTTCTATGAAGCAGTAAAATTGTCGCCCCTATCAGGTCAACTAGAGTAAGCTAAATTTAGGTTTTAACTATCGGGAGTGGAGATGATGTTGTTGGAATTAAAGCGCATCCATGTTCCACCAGGACAAAGAGTGCTACTGCGAGATGTAACCTGGCAGGAATTGGAAGCAATTCTAGAAGATTTAGGGGAACACCGGGCTGCACGAATTGCTTATGATAGGGGGATGCTGGAGATTATGGCACCACTGCCAGAACATGAAGACGATAAAGAAATTATTAGCGATTTAGTCAAAGCTCTTTTGGAAGAATTAGACATTGAGTTTAGATGCCTTGGTTCTACTACTTTTAAAAACCAAGCAATGGCTCAAGGTATAGAACCCGACCAGTGTTTCTATATAAAAAATGAATCTCAGATTCGCGGCAAAAAGCGGCTAGATTTAGCAGTAGATCCTCCTCCAGATTTAGCTCTAGAAATTGATATTACTTCTCGCACTCATCCTAATATTTATGAAGCCCTAAAAGTACCTGAGCTTTGGCGTTTTGATCGAGGTAAGCTCCAAATTAATGTTCTGCAAGACGGACACTATGTAGAATCTCAACAAAGCTTAAATTTTCCTCTATTCTCAGTAATTGAAGCAATTCCCCAATATCTAGAGCAAAGTACAACAGCAGGTAGAAATGCAACGCTCAAAGCTTTTCGTCTTTGGGTACAAAAACAGATACACCAGCAATAACTTCTGCTGTCACCAGAATTCACAACAGACAGTGGATTTCAAGTTAGTGAAGTACACAAGCCAAGTTTCTAATTTAAGTAGAATTCAATAGGTTATAAGCCAAAAACCCAGATGTAGAGACGCGATTTATTGCGTCTTGCAAGACCCTTATTTCATCAAACTCATTCTCGATTACGCGAACGGTGAGCTATAACTAGATCAAATGAAGGAGTGTGAGGAGTAGAGAGTAGATTAATGCTGGCATATTTGATGGCGCTAGGCACAGAAGAGTAGTTGAGGTTATTCTTTCTTGGTTTATTATCTAATTGGTAAACGCGTAATATTTCTATCTGCTAAAGCGTTCTGGAGCTACAAATAAAATGACTGTTTTATTATTTGCCATCCTGTTGGCAATTAACTTAGGTGCTGGATGTTATTTGACTCTAGCTAATCCTCTAAAAGTCTCAGAGCAAACATCAACTAAACTTATTTTTATTATTCGACCAAAAGTATTTTTAGGTGTGGGAATATTTTTTAGTCAATTGTTTGTTTTATTTTTATTTGCGTCTATTGTATTTACACCTATTACACAACTTGTCTGCAATCGTTATCCAAACAATATATCTACTTCAAATATTGATTTGAGTGCGGGACAAAATACTCTAACAGTGATGTGTAAGTTAACAAAAAATAATTGGTTAGGTCGAGAACAGAGTCAAACGCTAGTTTCTGAGTTACTAGAGGCTAAATTGGAAACTCAGATTGATACTGATGGTCAGGCTAAGTATTATAAATATAATATTTTACTATTAAATGATAGAGATAGTTTTCCTTTTTCACGCGCAGGATATCCAAAATTGAACCTTGAAAAATTGCAATTAATAGTATCAAGAATTAATAATTTTTTGAAAAACCCTATAGAGAATAATTTAGCGGTTATACTTGATGAGACTTTTACGGGTTACATTTCTGTCATGATTACTGTATTCTGTGGAATATTAGCGTTGCTAGTAGCGTCACTAGGTTTATTTATCACTTGTAATTTTGACAAGGAAACAAATACTGTAAAGCTTAGTCGTTACAGGTGGTTTGGAACGTTAGGAAAAACAGTTTTTCAATATTATTTGAACGAAATTACTGATATTAAGCTTGAACGGATTGATACTAGTATAGATGAATACTTTTTTAGGGTTATTTTAGTATTAGAATCGGGTGATAATCTACCATTAACGCCTAATTATACTTCAAATTATATAAATGGAGATTCTATAGTTAGAGTAACTAAAGATTTTCTGGAACTAAAACATAAAGATAGTGCTAGATAAAAGCGTGAGATTGGTTTCTTTGAAGTCATTACTACCGCATTTTTATTTATGTTTGTTAAACCCAAAATATTTTTATCATCGCTTGCATTATTACTCAGTTTTGCAAGTCTATTTCTTAGCGCTTGGATTCTTCTTCCTGCTCCAAATATGTTTTTACTCACACTAGCAGTAGGAGCGCCAGAAGTCAGTCCTTGGTTATTTTTATTAAATTTGCTCTTTTTATTGCTGTCTTTATTCTATATCTGTCGCCGTCAACTCCAACGTTTAGTTTACATTTTCAGTTTAATCGGATTGCTAATTTGCGGATGGGTGCTAGTGAATATCCCACTAACTCAAATGCAGATGGCTAAAGCGATGAAACAAGGGTTGGAAGCAAATTATCTAGAGCAAATTCCAGTCCAAGTAAGGGCTAATATGCAAACCCATCCTTTTAACTTAATTAATTTCTTTCGGGGTATTGCATTAGGTAAAACGCGTCATCAAAAAGATATTCTCTTTGCTTCTCCTGGGGGAATGCCTTTAAAAATGGAAGTTTACCAACCCCCAGAGGTAGGGAAATATCCAGCAGTGGTAGTAATTTATGGTGGAGCATGGCAATATGGCAATACTCATGCCAATTCTGAGTTTAATCAATATATTGCTAATCATGGATATACGGTATTTGCGATCGACTATCGACACGCACCTCAATATCAGTTTCCCTCTCAATTAGATGATGTGCGTACAGCCCTAAATTTTATTCGCAAACATGCAGCTGAATATGAAGCCGATTCAGAACGTATGGTACTTTTAGGACGTTCTGCTGGGGCACATTTAGCAATGCTAGCGGCTTATCAACCCGATGCACCACCCATTCATGCTGTGGTGAACTATTACGGGCCTGTTAACTTAACTGAAGGATATAAAACACCACCAAATCCCGATCCTATAAATTCTCGCGCTGTTTTAAAAGCATTTCTTGGTGGTTCTTTAGAAGAATTGCCTAATCGGTATGAAATTGCTTCACCGATAAATTACCTAACGCACCCTTTACCGCCAACTTTATTAATTTACGGCAGTCGCGACCATTTGGTGCAAGCGCGATTTGGCAGACAGATGTATGAACGTTTACATAATTCTGGCAATACTGCGGTTTTTCTCGAAATTCCTTGGGCAGAACACGCTTTTGATGCTGTTTTCAACGGTGTGAGCAATCAATTAGCGTTGTATTATACTGAGAGATTTTTGGCTTGGGCGTTGTTAAAGCAATGATTTGATTCGCAGACTCATTCACAAGTATTAAAAACTCAGCACTCCTTACTCCTTTTGAGGCCAGCGCCAGTTATAGCGATTCCATTGATACATTCCTTGAATTTCATACTCAGCGCCGTTTAAAAAGCGGATGACACAATTAGTAGAGGAATCATCGCTGCATCTACGCCCGTCGTAGACATCGCTAATTTCCTCAACCTTAATTACCATACAGGGGAACCATTCCCGCTTACAAGGGCCATCTTCTTGCACCCATTCCCATAGTGCATTGGAAACTTCAATGCGATCGCCTACTCTTAACTTTAATGCATCCTCAAAATAAGAATACTTGTCAAAATGATATGACTCAACCCGATTCAACCACTGTAAACCATAGCGTTGGCGAATAAACTGTACCGTTCCAGAGTCCTTTTCTAGTAACCAGTCGTTGAGTAATTGCACTTTCCAAGTACGGTTGCGTTGTTCTTCATCCTTAACAAATTGTAAAAATGCTTCCAACTCCTCTGGGGTAAGTTCGTCTAAAGGATTAGCAATATTTGACTTCTCAGAGGTAGAATTTCCCTGAATTTGCTCAACCACTTGCAGTAATATCTGTTTCTGCGTGTCAGTGAGAGGACAGCTTGCTGCATCACAATCATTAAAGGCTGCGAACATAGCTACTTCAATCTCATCTGGAGTCATAAGTTCATAGCAATTGAGGGGTTATTCCCCTAATTATTACAAATGTTAAATTCAAGTCTCCAATCACCCTGTAGTTAAATTCAGGTAAGCTGAGGTTGTAAGTTAAATATTGTTTGCTAAATTAACTCACGGGGTCTTTTATGCGGTTGCGTTCACTCACGGTCGTTTTTATTTCATGTCTCATTACCCTTCTATCGTGGGTGATTATTCCCCCAGCTGTAGCCCTGACACAGATTAAACTATTTGATGTCTCTTATAAAGATTGTCCACCAGAACTAGCACAAGGGGCTGTTATCAGTAGTGGTAGCGCTGCTGCCAATTGTTTTCTTGTCGTTGGCAAAGCCGAAAATGGCACTAATAAAACAGTCTACGACGCAGATATTTTTGGACGCATCTATGATGCTAATAATGACTCGGTGATGCAAAACCGCACTCGCTTAGGCTCTATTACCGAGGTACCACCAGGTATTAGCGATTTTGAATTGAGAATTTCTGTAGCTGCGAATCAGCCTACTCCGTTGAAGCTAAAACAGTTCAAGGCTGCGGGGTTTAGCGGTCAAGTGCGTAAGTAATTCGTAATTCGTAATTCGTAATTCGTAATTCGTAATTCTTAGTACGGCTAGCTAATTAGAAACCGTGTAAAAAATCGTAGAGACGCTTGTATACTTAACGTCTCTACACAATTCTTTACAAAGGTAATAATCAAAATCCTTCTATAAGGGCAGGCTAGCTGGAATGGCACTCAGAAGACTACTAACTAGATTGAGTGCTAAGAAAGCTAAGATCGGCGAAAAATCCATACCGCCCAATGGGGGAATAATTGAGCGGAATAGATTCAGATAAGGATCGGTTATCTGGGCTAAAGCGGCAAATGGCTGGTTATACCAGTTGATTGTCGGGAACCAGGTTAGCAAAACCCGGATAATTAGCAAATAGCTATAAAAGGTGACAAAGGTAATTAGTGTCGTAATCAGTAAACTCATGGATAGCTTTGTTTCCTACTAGGTGTCAAACGCGGTCTTATGTTTTAATTTTAATTTAGTCCAAAGTCAAAAGTGTTTGCGGATTTCACGTTTACCACACTTGACACTTTCACCACGCCTGAACAAACTTCAGGAGTCTTTAGTGAGGGAGCGGTCATTGGTTGCTTGGGGTGAACCGCCATTAACATTTCCCAGTTGCTTTCGCACTTCATCAATTGTGGCATTTAGCTGGGCAATTTTATCTTCTAGCGATCGCCTGGCCGTCTCTATACCAGCACTCTCACTTTCTGAGGCTTTCATCTGACGCCGCTTTGCTGCTATTTTTTTCGCTTCGGCTTGACTATCTGTCAGTTCTGTCTCCTCTTCTATTAGCAATTCTGGTTCGCGGCGAGAAGCAATCAGTGCCCCGATAACACCGCCAAATACGCCACCAACAAAGGCCCCTGCTACAAAACCACTGCCAAAACCATCTCGCTGACTCATATCTTTACCGCCTTCAACAAACCTTGCAACTTTTACAGTAGTTATGCTATTTTCCTGCCCTAGCTGCATACTAGCTTAAGTCCCAAAGATGCGATCGCCTGCATCTCCTAACCCCGGTACAATATATCCCTTACTGTCTAGTTTTTCGTCAATAGTAGCGGTATAAATTATTAAACCTGGATAAGCTTCACTCAATTTTTGTAAAGCTGGTGGAGCTGCTACTACACAAACGATCCGCGTCAGGGCTGGGTCAGCACCCCGTTGTGTCAATTCTGCCATTGCTGCCATAATCGATCCTCCGGTTGCCAACATTGGATCGGTAACTAACACTCGTGTTTGGGGGTCAAATTTTTCTGGTAACTTGTTCAAATAACAATGAGGTTGCAGTGTCTCTTCATCTCGCGCCAAACCAAGGTGGTAAATCGATGCTAAAGGCAATAAAGTCTGCGCCCCCTCTAGTAATCCTAGCCCAGCCCGCAGAATCGGCACTACTGCCATAGGCACTTGCGGATCGATTACCGTTGCTGCACAGGTATCTAAGGGACTCTGTACTGTTGTTTCTTGGGTCGGCAACCAGTCTCGTGCAGCTTCATAAGTCAGCCATCTTCCCAACTCAGTCATGGCACTGCGGAACAATACTGAAGGCGTGCCTGCATCACGGGCAACTGCCAGCCAGTGTTTGATCAGGGGATGGGGTGGAACATAAACGCGCAATTGTAGCGTCATAGCCAGAAATAGGCGCCTTTTGATTGTATAAGAACTGAAACACCATAATACTCTTTCCTGCATCCGGCTGACAGCTTAAAATTAGCAATCTCAAGCTTATTGATAAATATTTTCATTAGTAGTTGACATTAATTCTCAATCAAGGCTATATTCATATACAGTGTTCTCCTCTCTTTTAAGGATCGGCAGACGGGATTAGCCAGCAGTAGCAGGCTCGTCCCTCTTTTTTTTGATTTGTCATTTGTCATTTGTCATTGGTCATTGGGCATTGGGCATTGGGTATTGGGCATTGGGCATGGGGCATTGGGCGAATGGCACTAAGAAAAGATAAAACCCCTGCTAGGGCTGGGTGTTGGGGGTAGGGTGTAGGGTGTAGGGAAAAAGTAAGAAAAGTACAATCCTCGTGCGAACATCAATGAACTTCTTGCTCACTACACCCCACACCCCACACCCCACACCCAAAAGCCTTACGAATAATAGGTTTGCCGTTAACAAGCGTGCCATGCGGCATTGGGCATGGGGCATTGGTCAGGTCATTAGTAAATATTGATTGACTCTAGACAAAGGACAAGGGACTCTAGACAAATGACAAAGGACAGAGGACAAATGACAAATGACAAATGACGCAATCGTAATTGGGTCTGGGATTGGCGGATTAGTGACAGCGACCCAGTTAGCGGCGAAGGGAGCGAAAGTGTTGGTACTGGAACGTTATTTGATTCCAGGCGGTAGTGCTGGTTATTTTGAACGCCAAGGCTATCGATTCGATGTTGGTGCGTCAATGATTTTTGGACTGGGACAGAACGGTACTACCAACTTACTCACCCGTGCATTATCAAGTGTAAATGTCAGCCAAGAAGCGATCGCAGATCCGGTACAGATTCACTATCATCTACCCCAAGGTTTAGACCTGAAGGTTGACCGGGTTTATGAAACATTTTTGCAAAATCTTACTGCTTATTTTCCCCATGAAGAACAAGGGATTCGTCGCTTTTATGACGAATGCCAAAAAGTATTCAAGTGTCTCAACAGCATGGATTTGCTGTCGCTGGAAGAACCTCGGTATTTACTGCGGGTATTTTTCCAGCATCCTTTGGCGTGTCTCGGTTTAGCCAAGTATCTGCCGCAAAATGCCGGAGATGTGGCGCGGCGGTACATCAAAGACCCGCAATTATTGAAGTTTATCGACATGGAATGTTATTGCTGGTCGGTGGTTCCATCAGATATGACACCAATGATTAATGCTGGAATGGTCTTTTCTGACAGGCATTATGGCGGAGTTAACTATCCTAAAGGCGGAGTCGGACAAATTGCCCAAAAACTGGTGGAAGGTCTAGAAAAGGCTGGAGGTCAAATTCAGTACCAAGCTAGAGTGACCAAAATTCTTACAGAACAGGGAAAAGCGGTAGGTGTGCAACTGGCTAATGGTAAAGTATATCGGGGTAAACGCATAGTTTCTAATGCTACACGCTGGGATACATTTACACAATTATTACCAGTAGAAGCAATGCCAGATAATGAGAAAAAATGGCAACAAAACTACCAAAAATCTCCAAGCTTTTTGAGTTTGCACATCGGGGTAAAGGAGTCAGTTTTACCTACGGAGACAGAGTGTCACCATATTTTGCTGGAAGACTGGGAAAAGATGACAGCAGCAGAAGGCACAGTTTTTGTTTCGATTCCGACATTGCTTGACCCAGATTTAGCACCAAATGGATATCATATCATTCATGCCTTCACGCCTCACTGGATTGATGATTGGCAAGAACTTTCTCCAAGTGAGTACGAAGCAAAAAAAGAAAAGGCAGCTTGGCGAATTATTGACCGCCTAGAGAAGCTTTTTCCGGGTTTAGATGCCGGATTGGATTATTTAGAAGTGGGGACGCCGCGCACACATCGCCGCTTTTTGGGTCGTGAGGATGGCACTTATGGGCCAATTCCCCGACGTAAATTGTGGGGGTTATTGAATATGCCCTTTAATCGCACAGCTATATCAGGACTTTATTGTGTAGGAGATAGCACTTTTCCAGGTCAAGGTTTGAATGCAGTTGCTTTTTCTGGATTTGCTTGCGCCCACCGTATTGCCGTAGATTTAGGATTTTAACTACAGATACAGCCTCCGCAAAAAACCTAGTAAGCGGATAGCGTTACTAGTGAAACTGGTAGCTACCCCAACACTCTGAGTAACTCTCAATACGTTTTGGTTAAGAAAGTTATCTGTTAAAACGAGTTCTTTGAGCGAAGGTAGAAGAAAGTGTTGGGGAAGCAAGAGTATTTAAATTTAATCTCTTCACTTTAAGTGCCTCCAAACCACCTTCCCAGCTTATCTAAACCGTATTGAGATGGGTAGCAAATACAATCAAAAAGTTACTAATTTTAGTACTTTTGCTAACACAATAGTAAGTGTTGTTACTCTTGGTCTGGTATTTTTTGGTTCCGAAAATTAGCTAACTCTGATGCTAAAGTCTCTTCTAATGCATCTAGAATCGCTTGGGGATCAACAGCTTCCTTCATTATTTGGGCCTGCGGATCGGAGCGATTTTTGACATTGGGAATATCTTGGCGTAATTCTTCAACTAAAGCGATAAGTTTTGCGATTTTCTGCTCAGAGAGCAGATTAAGCTGAAGGCTAAGTTGCGCCCGTTGCTCTGCTAATTTTTCCTGACGCTCTTGTTTTATCAATACCCCTGTTGTTACTAACAGGGAACCTGCGGTCAGTGAAAATTGTAGCCAAGAAAATGGCGGGGGATCGAATCTTGATATGCCTAAACGTCGTGGTAAAACATTGGGTGTTACCCACAGAATAATTCCTAACAGGATGCTATACAGGAATACCGGACGACCAAAAAAGGCTGTTACCGTTTCTACAAACCGTTGATGTTGAGGTACGTCTTTCTCATAACGTCTGTGCAGGTCAATAATAGTCTCGATATTTTGACTAATCGCTTCCGGCAATGGGGCAGTGGGCAAAATGGTTTGGCAAGGTGCTGAAGATGGTACTTGCGGTGAATCTTTTGGATTTGGTTTATCTTGGGAAAACATGGACAGTTTACTTGCAGTACTGATTTCTCTAAATCAATAACTCAAGTTTTAGCTATATATGTATACTTTTAGGTAGAAAAATAGATAAAAGTACCTATAGACAGATTTTGGGAAATTGCTATTGCTGTTGGATCAAGCAGATATATTGAAACAGAATCATAGCATCAATTTTCTTGTTTCAATATTGTATTTGAGATATAGTGATTTGTTAAAACTATAGTTGATTATATACTTTTTAGATATGTCATTTTGATGTCAATGCTATGTCAGGATAACACTCATGTTTATGTGGTATGTCTATCGAATATCTAATGTAGATTTCGCAATAAAAGCTTTCAGTGACACAATTGAGGCATTGCGGCTCACGCCGGAGAAATAGTCATCAGCGGCGATACGCAAACGCATTCGTGCGTGGATGCAATAGATTACGCCACGCTCAAAATCGGTTCGGTTGGTTCTTTACCATGCCTTTTCACTGCAATTTACTAAACTTTTCATAATTGTGCTTTAATGGTGGGCGGCTTTTGTTCGTTCAAGAATTTTCCTCACACACAAAGCGATCGCTGATGCTACTCACACACAAAGAAAACATTGTAAAATTTAGCTGGCTTCTACCCAGCTTCTTAAGCTTGATCCTGTTTGGCTCCACTGTTAAAGCTAATGGTGCGATGCCTGCGGCGGGCGTAGGCATCGCTAATTGGCATTTTGATAGCAATCGCAATCATCTGGACTTCACCACAAATGAAAATGTTCAACCGAAAGTACAATTACTTACTAACCCGACTCGTTTGGTAATTGATTTGGCTGGAGTTACATTAGGATATCCACAGACTAGTCAAAGAGTGGGCCCAGTAATTAAAGACATCCGCATCGAGCAGTTTAATGCAGAGACTACCCGCATGGTAGTTACTTTAGCACCCGACTACACCTTTGATTTGGCACAGGTGCAACTGCAAGAAGAATCCCCCAATCATTGGTCTGTGCAGTTACCCAAACCCATACGATTGACTGCAACCCAGCCGCAATATTTAGAAATAACTCCGAGTATTTCTCCAAGAGTGAATGATAATAGCACTCTCTTTGCTGGCGTGGTTCCAATGCATTCACCGATGAAAGCGCTGGAACCTCAAATTAAAGCCTTGATGAATCGCTACAGCTTTCTGAAAACAGGAATGTTTTTTCTGGATTTGGATACTGGGGATTATTTGGATATTGGAGGCGATCGCGTTTTCCCGGCTGCTAGTACAATTAAACTGCCAATACTTATCGCTTTTTTCCAAGATTTAGATGCTGGTAAAGTCACCCTTCAGGAAAACCTGACGATGCGGCGTGACTTAGTTACCAATGGTTCTGGAAGTATGCAATATGAGCGAGTTGGCAAGAAGTACACAGCTTTGGAAACCATCACTAAGATGATTACCATTAGTGATAATACTGCCACCAACATGATTATCGATCGCTTAGGTGGAGCGGCGAAACTAAATCAGCGTTTCCGTAGTTGGGGACTGAAAGACACGGTAATTCGCCATCTTTTAGCTGATTTGAGAGGAACCAACACCACAAGTTCTCAAGATATGGCGCGGGTGCTGGCTTTAGTTGTGAATAACAAGTTAGTTTCGCCCCAAAGTCGGGAGCAAGCCTTAGATATTCTGCGTCACACCACAATTCATACACTGCTTCCCGCCGGTTTGGGGAAAGGTGCAGTTATCGCCAACAAAACCGGAGATATTGGGTTTCTTATTGGCGATGCGGGATTTGTGACTATGCCCAATGGTAAGCGTTACCTGGCGGCTATCTTCGTTACCCGTCCTTATAAAGACACAAGAGGGAGAGACTTTATCCGTCAAGTTTCCCAATTAGTTTACAATTATCTGAATCAGCCGAATCCAGTTGCTGCGGTTGATTCGCTTAATAGTGTTGCGAAATAGCAGTTCAAAATAGATATTGCTAGGGGCGCATAGCTATCATAGGTGTCAACTTAACGTGAAACCTTTGCAATAGCCTTATATCAAGTCCACTCAATTACTAATTATACCCTTGCAACCCCATCCCACTTTTATCTAGCGACAAAATCTACTTTCACCGCGAACCTACGCTGTACACACAAGTCTGAAATGGCTGAAAAACCCAAGGTTTTACCCCACCCTAACCCTCCCCGTATGTATTGGGGAGAGAATTAGATTTCTTTCTTGCCTAAAATTTAAGTGTTTTGAGTTTCTGTTACAAAACTTGCAAAAGTGAGGGAACTAGATTTCTTTTTTTACCCCAATGCATCGGGGGGTTAAGGGGGGTAATTCGACTTGTGTGTACTACAATCAATTCATATTTTTCACACATAATTTACGTATTTAAAATAACAAATTAGCTTAATATCCTGTTATTTCTTTAGATAGAGGATAAAAATAATTCGCAAAGTTAAATTTAAATTAGGTGCTATTTCATACTCATGGTTTAATTTTTAAAGCTCCTAAAAATATTTTTTAGGAGCTTTTTTAAAATTAAAAACAAAGCAAGTATGTTGGAGATATTTTAGTTATTATCTAATTATCTTGCCAATACTTGAAAAAGAGATGAAAAGTGATATTTCAGATATAAATATCTCTTAAATGGTTATTATGGCATTGTCATTCCGTCCAAAGTGAGAAGTCTTGAAGTATCACAATATCTTTAGTAAGTGCAACAATGCAACCCCAAATAGTTGCAGTTCGGAAAGTTTTTAGGAGCATTATATGCAGAAATCAAACAACCAACAAACATATTTCCTTAAGTATCTTTCCCTAGCACCCGTTCTTGCTGTTCTTTCGATATCAATTGCCTTTTCTACCTGGGCGATTTTTAATTTCATTTTCCCAGACCTTCTCTTTCATCCTATGCCATAAGTCAGTCCGCCATAGGTTCAAACCTATGGCTAATAAACAATTGTGCTAAAGCAGGCTAAATTTAGATAATTGTGATTTTACTTGCAGCTCTAGTAGCCTTTTCCCTAGCCTCTTGGACATTCACACCTTTCGCCAAAGCTACGCCCATTCGCCGATATAGATGAGCATTAGGTTTACCAAATAATTTAATATCTACATCTTTTTCTGATAAAGCATCGGCGACACCACTAAAAGCAATAGAATCAGATTTTTCTGAGGCTAAAATTACTGCACTAGCTGATGCTCCTAGCTGTTCAATATGAGGAATTGGCAAGCCTAAAATAGCTCGCAGATGTAGTTCAAATTCGTTAAGATTTTGTGAGATTAATGTCACCATTCCCGTATCGTGGGGCCTGGGAGAAAGTTCGGAAAAAATCACTTCATCTTTAGTAATGAAAAATTCAACGCCAAAAATTCCGGCTCCTCCTAAAGCATCAGTGACTTTTATAGCTATTTCTTGGGATTTTAAGATTTTATCTTCAGAAATTTCTGCGGGTTGCCACGATTCTTGATAATCACCTCTTTCTTGACGATGACCAATGGGAGAACAGAAAATAGTTGGTGCATTCCACTGTTTAATTGTTAGTAAAGTTATCTCAATTTCAAAGTTAATAAATTCTTCTACGATCGCCTTTTGACTGTCTCCTCTAGAATTAGCGATCGCATAATTCCAAGCCTTCTCAACCTCAGTCTTATCCTGCACTACAGATTGACCTTTCCCAGATGATGACATCACCGGTTTAACAACATTAGGAAAGCCAATTTTATCCGAAACTGAAATCAATTCTTCTAGAGTTGTTGCATAACCATATTTAGCTGTTCTAATGCCCAATTCTTGATGCGCCAGTTCCCGAATTCGATCGCGGTTCATTGTATAGTTAGTAGCAGCCGCAGTCGGAATAACTGTAATCCCTCGTTGTTCAAATTCGATGAGTTTTTCTGTTCTGATTGCTTCAATTTCTGGTATAATAATATTTGGCTGATGTTTTGTCACTACAGCTTCTAAATCATCAGCACTGAGCATAGAAATAACTTCATAAGCATCAGCAACCTGCATCGCTGGAGCATTGGTATAGCGGTCAACGGCAATCACATAATTACCAAGACGTTGAGCAGCGATCGCAAATTCTTTGCCTAGTTCTCCTGAACCCAGCAACATCAATTTTTGGGGCAACTTAATACTCATTAACTTATCCAAGTCAATATCAATTCAATCATCTTATAATTTTTTGTGTTTTCATTACTAACTTTTCAAGAATTAAATATCGCTTTGCGTAATTCTAAATCTTGACGTTGTAGATGATTTAAACCAATACCTACGCCAAACTGACACTTATCTACTAGAGTCTCTAACCAAATAGTCTCGTTCAGAGTTGCACCTCGTAAATCTGCATTTCTCAAGTCGGCTTTCGTAAAATTTACAAATAAAAGGTCTGCATTTACTAAACTACTACCTTGGAGATTTGCTTCTGACAAATTTCCTCGGATGAAGTTGACACCATCTAAAATTAAACCAGATAAATCTGCTCCCATCAGATTAGGAAACTTTAGCTGACTTGGATATTTAAAAAATCGCATTATACAAATTATATTGGCTTCATTTAGTTGAATTTTAGTTAAAAATTCATAACGAGCGATGCCCAGTTGCTTAAGAATTTGTAGACGCTGTGAGGGACTTTGTTCTAAAAACTGGATGGCTGTGTAGCGTAGGTCTTGAGTAGAGATATTTAACATTATTTTCAGATTGTTGTGATACTTGTGCGAATAAAAAAATAACAAATAATAGATAATATAGCAGTCTTCAAGCATTCATAAAAAACAAAAACCCCAATTTCTTTGAGAAATTGAGGTTATAAGTTTATTGATAACTACCGAGCTAATGTTATGCTAATAATGCTTTCGTAGTAGATTCGCCTGCTAATCTCACTTGCCTTGTCAACTGCAAATTTAACCATCCTAGAAAAGTTAACTCAGCGAGGAATGCCATAAAAATTGTTGTTGTACTAGAGCCTTGTATACCAACCCAAGGAAAAGTTGAAAACAGCCAGACAGTAGACACCACAGTAGACACCTGTGATGTGATGCCGATAAATTCTAAAATTATCGGTGGTAGGAACACTGCTGCACCTATAATCCGAATTGCCCAGAAAGAACGTTTGGGAGTTTTCAGCAAAAGTAGCAATTGGGCGATAGTAGCGTAAATCATGATTACGCTGATAGACAAAGCTATAGCTAAAAGTACTTTAAACCTGTCAACATCTTTAACCAGCCAAGTTTGGTCATTGTTAGTATCAAAAACAGATGTAAATGAAATCCAGACTAGCCAGGGGATAGTAACAATTGTAAGATTAATTGCGATCGCCACGAGTGCAGGGCTTTTTTCGGCCCAAATTAGATCCTGCCAAATACTCTTGTGGCTAGAAACTCCCTGATGTCGATATCTTGCCCAATCTTGTACATCTTGACGGTGAGGGGAAAGAACTGCAATTAAACTTAAAATCAACACCAAGTTGTACGATGCTAGCAAAATGTAATTTCCCCCAAATTGTTGATCTAATGTGTAACTATTTTCACCAATTTGTAAAGTAAAACCCCAGATCATCAACTGGCAAAACGCTACTAATAAATAACTTTGCTTCTTGCTAATTATTGAGGCTTGAGGATTACGGAAGCAACGTTTAAGAATGTGCAAAATTCCGTAACTGCACAATCCCAAGTTTAATAAATGAAAGCCAAGAATACTAATAATATTTCTCCCTAATGGGAGATAGAAAAATTGCAGTTTTTTAATATCCGAGTCATTGGATAGATTAAACAAGTTAGGAAATAAATAATTAGTTGTATCCCAAGGATTAAAAAGTCTAAACCAAGCAGTTGAACTATTCAAACTGTGGTTATAAGACGATGCGAGTAACATCGTTATAAACAAAAACATAAAAATTACACCACTAACTAATAAACCCAACAAAGGCTGAGAACCACTAAATGAACGGCTAAGTAAGCTAAGTAGTAGTGCCGCACTGTAGAAGAAAATACAGCTAGTACCAAGAATTGTGTAGTAAGCCAAAATGTAACTAAAAGCAATTTTGGCAGAAAGCCCAGCCCATAAATGTAAAGGAACTGCTACTAAAATCAGGAGATAAATTAAACTCGGAACTCCTAGCAACTTGCCAGTCAATATACTTGTTTCTGATTGGGGACTAAGACGGATAAAGTTTAGTGTGCCGCGAGTTTCTTCTTTAGCGAAATCGTTAATTAGCAAATAAGTTCCTGCAACTAGTAGTGTAAATAGAAAAATTACACTAAATGTTAAGAATATATATTCCCAACGATCTCGCCACCACATTTGCCAATCAATTTGAATTTGGGGACAAAAATTCTTTGAGAAGAAATCATTTAATTCATCAATTTTAGTTTGATTTGATTCTTTGAGAACCTGTGTTTGTTGCGGTTCATATATTTGACGTAAACGACAGTATATACCAGTTAAGGAGTACTTATTATCAGGAGGATTACTTAAATGATATAAAATAACTACCAGTTGCAATAGGAAAGATGTCACAACTACGATCGCTACATTAAAAAATTTAAATTGCCCTTTGAGTTCGCGAAATAATTGCGGATTCCAATCGCCGATTTTGTCAATTAAATTAAGCATAGTCTGAAAAAATCCTTCCAAAATAGTGAGTGAGATTTATTGATGAATCAAGATGCTTGTTTGTGACCTAATTTTAAGAAAATACTTTCTAAGTCTTCTTGCGTGCAGTGAAAATCAGTTAAAGGAATGCCGATTTTGATCAGCGATCGCAATAACTCGGCACTATCTTCATCTTTGCCCGAAAAATTCACCCGCACGCTGTTTTTTCCTGATATCACCTCCCATTCTTCTACTAAAGGATGGTGTTTAAGCTCGTTCAAAAGTGTCTCTAAGTTCCCTAGAGTTGATAACACAATTTGCTGATGGGCTAGACGTTGATAAAGTTGCTGTAGGGAAGTACTTTCTACTAAAAAGCCAAGTTCCATAATTCCTACAGAAGTACAAATTTCCGCTAAATCGCTGAGAACGTGGGAGGAAATGATGACAGTCATTCCAGCTTCTTGCAAAGCCTTAATAATTTCGCGAAAGTGCATTCTTGCAATCGGATCGAGTCCAGAAACAGGCTCATCTAGTAATAGTAAAATTGGTTCGTGGATAATGGTTCGCGCTAAACTTAAACGCTGTTTCATTCCCCTCGACAGAGTAGAAATCTGACTATTGCGTTTATTACCAAGTTGAATAAGTTCTAAAACTTCATGTAAGCGTTTAGTGCGGCGCGGTTCTCGCAAACGATATAAACGCGCAAAGTAATCTAAGTAATCCCAGACTGTCAAATCTTCATATAGTGGGTAGTCATCGGGTAAATAGCCAAGATGACGCTTAAGTTTGAGATTACTGTTGTCACGGATGAGGCGATCGCCATTAATATAAATCTCACCTGTAGTTGCTTCCTCAGCAGTCGCCAACATTCGGATGAGAGTTGTTTTACCCGCGCCATTCGGCCCAATCAGTCCATATACTTCCCCCGCCTGGATTTCTAAATCAACATCATTGACAGCAACATGTCGGTCAAATTGCTTAGTGAGTCCACGGGTGCAAATTGTTAATTCTTTTACCATCGCTGCTAGAGTGCGGCTTGTGATTAACCGCTAACCTAACTTTTTTTACAGCTTTTGTCAGGATGGTTTCCAAAATTGAAACTAGCTTTATTTAAAGCTGCTTTGAGTTCTGGGCATTATTTACCCTATTCTCACTAAAGTTTTAAATAATACCAACTATTAATTTTTGCTAAGGGGAATACTAAAGCTAGAAATCTCTAGTACTAATATTGCAAACCTGATGATATTAGAGTCAACCGCTTGCTCAGTAGGCAATGGTATTTTCACTGGAATAGGTCATAAACTTAGCAAAAGTAGGTAAGACATACGCCCTACCTACTTATTAATTCTGATTCTGCTATTTATGAAATATTTGCAAATTAAGCCTTGACTTTTTTCTTTAGTGTCAAGTTATTTCTGATAGTGGTGGGATAACGTTATTAACCCCATTACCAGATGAGCCGCTAATTGCATAACGGTATTCGGGAACTGGATATCCAGCCTCACCAAAGGTTTCACGGATAGCTTTATTAGTGTCGAAGTAAACTTGCCAATAGTGATCGTTATTGCAATAAGGACGTACTGCTAGTACAGGCCCTGCAAAGTTGAAATTCTGAATTTCCACATCCGGTGCTGGATTTTGGAGAACATTAGGAATTTGGCTAATTTTCGCTTTCAAAAGTGCGATCGCTTCGTTGTGTTTCACATCATGATGAAGTTGAGCCACTAGATCAACCCGACGGTAAGGGTTGGCAGAATAATTCTGGATGTTATCAGCAAAGATTTTATTATTAGCGACAATTGTCAACACGTTATCAGGCGTATTGATATTTGTTGTGAACAGTCCAATTTCTGTAACAGTGCCTGTCACGCCTGCGGTGGTAATGAAATCACCAACTTTGAAAGGTCGAAAAACAATTAAAAATGCTCCGGCTGCAAAGTTGGCTAGTAAACCCCCCCATGCTGCACCAATTGCAATGCCTGCTCCTGCTAGCAATGCAGCAAAGGAAGTTGTTTCAACCCCAAAGAAGCCGAGAATTGCCACAACTAGAATAATTCTCAGTGTGACACCAATGATATTCAGAAGATAGTTAATGAGTGTTGGATCGACGTGTTGACCTCGGAAAGCACGTCGTACTAGCTTCAATCCAAAATCAATCAAGCGTTGAGCAATCAGCCACAGTGCGATCGCACCTAAAATTTTCAACCCAAACTGAGTTAAAAGTTGGCTAGCAACTAAGCTAATTTGTCTAAAATCCATAATTTTTGTCTGTGAATATTAAATACAATAAACATACAAGAAATTAAATCAAAATGATATATCAATACTTTTTTTTAATTTTTGCTGTAATGTGCAGCAGATAGGAAACTGTTCTCGGAGGATGTCTGAACAGTTTTGGGCAAATATAAATAAATCTTTTCTTGCGGGATTATCTACTTTTTGGCTTGTTGCTGTTTTTTTACTCCTTAATTCAAGTAAAGATGTCATAGATACTGGGATTTTCCAAGATTTAATCCTTGTCTGGCGTATCAATCTTTGCTCCCTATCTCAAATTTCTGCATAAATCGCGCTATGCCAGCAGGGCCAAGTTCTTTAGTCAAGGCTTTTATAGCGTTTCCTATGTTGGTGAAGTATAGCTAGACTTCATATATAAACCCTTTTAACTTTGAGGATGTGCCTCATTCGATCGAGAACCGCTATATTCCCAACCGCCTAATCTCAGCTTGATTATGTGCGTGTTGGTCAACGACTATGAGACTATCTATTCCTAAAGAGGTTACAGGTGTCAAGTAAAAAAATCGGTTTTTGGTCTGTGTGGGCATTGGGTGTAGGCGGCATTGTTGGTGGACTTTTTCCAGCACTGGGAGTTGTAATTCAAATAGCTGATGTAGGCGCACCACTAGCATTTGCGATCGCCGGGACAATAGCTTTGATAACTACTTATGCTTATGCAAAACTTTCGGTAGCTCATCCATGTCGAGGCGGGACAGTAACCTTCTTAAACCAGGCTTTTGGTTCAGGACTGTTTAGTGGGACACTGAATCTTCTACTATGGTTTAGCTATGTAGTCATGCTTTCCTTTTACTTGCAGGCTTTTGGTAGTTATGGAGTTAGCCTGTTTACATCTACTCAACCGATTTGGAAGCATTTACTGATTAGCTTGGCAATTTTAGGGACAACTGGATTAAATCTACTAACTGCCAATCATATTGGTAAATCTCAAATCTGGATTGTCAGCTTCAAATTGGGGATTTTGCTCCTGTTCATTACTATGGGAAGTAGTCATATCGACATTTCCCGTCTAGAACCAGTCTCAATATCGTCGCTACAGTCAATTTTCGCCGGAGCAATGGTAATCTTCTTATCTTATGAAGGCTTTGAGCTAATCGCCAATGCAGCAGAGGATCTTGTCAATCCCAAGCATACTTTGCCACGAGTTTATTACTCTGTAATCGGGTTCGTTATTTTGCTTTACGTTTTAATAGCACTGGTTACATTGGGAGCAGAACCAATAGAACAGATTTTGGCAGTAAAAGACTATGCTTTGGCTGAAGTTGCCAAACCAATTATGGGGCAATTTGGATCTGTTTTGATTACTGTTGCTGCTCTTTTCTCAACTATCTCGGCTAGTAACGCCACACTCTACGGTTCCGCTCGTTTTAGCACTGTGATTGCTAAATCTAGGGGGTTTGATGGCAGCCAAATAAATGGCATAGTTCAATCTTCAATTGGCTTATTTATTACTAGTGGTATTACTCTAATAATCGCCAATTTTTGTGATATAAGTCGGATTTCAACGATGGGTAGTGCTGGGTTTCTCCTAATATTTGCTGCGGTTAATTTAGCTAATGCTCGGATGTATCGTTATACGAAAAGCAAGCAATGGATTTCAATTCTAGGTACTGGAATATGTTTGGTGGCACTAGGGATGTTAATTTGGTTTGCTTTGCAAACAGATCCACAAACTGTCTGGGTTTTAGTGTTCATGGTAGGAGTAGCTATAGGCATCGAAGTAATCTACTACCTATCAAAAAACCGACAGCTACATCTTTGAAGAAGCTTTGTTCAACTCTAAAATGTTTTTGTAATAGTCTACCTTTGGATTAATTTAACTTGAATTCGCGAACAGTGCCTTCTTTGCTAGCGGGTCGTTTGCTTGAGATTTTCATTATGAATGATCTCTTAAAGGTGATTTAGGAATGGCTCATAAACGGTAACTTTATCTGGAAAGTTGAGCCTTTACCCTCATTGCTCATCACATGAATGTGACCGCCGTGAGCCTGGACAATTTGTTGAGCGATCGCTAATCCCAACCCAAATCCGCCGCTTTCTCTGGTACGTTCTGTGTCAACTCGGTAAAAGCGATCGAAAATGTAAGATAAATCTGCCTCTGGAATTCCAATTCCAGTATCAATAACCTGAATTACTGCCCGATCTGGGTGAGGTTCTAAGCGTAACCAGACAGTTCCACCAGATGGAGTGTAATTACAGGCGTTATTGAGCAAGTTTTCCACAGCTAACCGTAGCAAATCAGGGTCAGCCCACAACTCAATGGGTTGTTCTGGTAAATGACCGATCAACTTGAGCGACGCTTTTGCAGCAACATCATTGTAATAAATAGCTAAATTCTCTAGCAAGCTATTAAGATTAACCTTTTTGAGAGATTCGGGAGTTAATTTTCCCTGATGCCGAGCCAACAGCAGTAGGTTATTGACCAAGGTACTCATCGACTTGGCGCTATCGATGATGTTCTCTACAGAAGGATGGATTTGGGGATGGTCTGCTGCCATTATTAACCCAACTTGGGCATTGGTCAAAATCGCAGAAAGGGGCGATCGCAACTCATGAGAAGCATCTGATGTAAAGCGTTGTAGTTGATTATAGGCTTGCTGAACGGGTTGCATAGCTATGCCGCCAAGTACCCAACCTGTAAGTCCAATTAACCCCAGTGCTATAGGCACAGCAAGGGTCAACATTAACTGAAATTCTCTGAGATCGTTTTGAGTTTCTGTCAGTGGGATACCAACTTGCAGATAACCGATGACCGAATTTCCTCCTTGAACAGGTAGGGTGACTTGACGAAGCCAAAGCGTCTCACCTGTAAACTGGTCAACGGACTTAATCGTGAGAAACTCAGATGCTATTCCCAACTTTTCTGGAGGTGGAGTACCAAAAAACCGCTTGAGTTTGCCGTTGGGGTCATACCAGCGAACATAGACCAATTCAATATCAGCGGGGTGAGAACCACTACCCAATAGCGGTATATTGCTCAGATCGACTTCTTTTTGTCCTTGATACAGCCGATACTGCGAACTGGCTGCCATTAGCTCTGCTCTTTTATAAAGCAGTTGATCTAATGCTTTGAGCTTGTCTTTTACCTCAAGATGATAAATAACTCCTGCAAAGAGAATCAGAATGCACCCCATTGAAAGGGTAAACCAACGAGCTAAGTTACGACGACTGCGGTTAAACACAACTTATGCTAATTCGTAATTCGTAATTCGTAATTACAAGACTTTTCAAGTAATTGAACTACACTACTCCCTACTCTGCGTCTCAGTCATTATCAAGTTTCAAGATGGTTCTGGAGGGTTGAGGCGATAGCCCATACCGTAGACAGTTTCAATCCAATCGGCTGCTGCTAATGTTTGCAAACGTTGGCGAAGTTTACGAACTAAAACGGTGATTGCATTGCTTTCTGGCTCACTACCCCACTCCCATACGGCTTGCTCAATTTGGTGGCGAGTCAAAACTTGCTTAGGATGACGCATGAAATACTCTAGCAACTGAAATTCTTGGCTGGAAAGGGATACAGTCGCTCCTTGGCGCTCCAAAATTAGTGTATCAAGATGAAGTTCGAGGTCTGCCAAGCAGAGGGTGTCTCCTTGCCAAAGGGGCGATCGCCTTCTCAATGCCCGCACTCGCGCCATGAACTCCACGATATCAATCGGTTTGACGAGGTAATCATCTGCTCCGGCATCTAATCCTATGACTTTATCAGGTGTAGTATCTTTTGCCGTGATCATTAATACGGGGGCAGTTTTTCCCGCCGCCCGATACTGTTGACACAAACTCACTCCACTAATTCGAGGTAGCATCCAATCTAAAATCAGCAGATCGTATTCTTTTTCAGCTAAAAGCCATTGAGCGGTTTCACCATCCTTGACACCATCGACGCTGTGTCCAGCCTGAGAGAGAACCATTTGCAGCGGCATTAATTGCTTTGGATCATCCTCTACCAGTAAGATTTTCATCACCTTTATAAACTTGTGCTTGTTTAGAATAATCCATTGAAGCAATCTCAACGTCTTTCATCAGTAAGAATGAATATGTAATTACTCCCGGTTAGCTCATTTTTTTTGAAGTTAGAGAAATTGGTGAATAACATAGTCATAAAGGTTTGGGAGAAATCAGGTTTTTGGATAGTGGCAAGTGGTGAACCAATACCTAAGATTAATCCGCAACGCTTACGAAAACGGGCTTAACCCCTATTCTTCCGTTCCATCTTTTTTCTAACCGTCTAGAAAATGAGCGAACCAGGAGCTGTAACTCGGCTTTGGACGCTATGTGGTGGTTGTCGATGGTGGAAGTACTAACCAATGCAGAAACGGCTGACTGCGAAGAACTGCTAGACCGACCGTTTGATGAGTTGACAATCGAAGAATGGCAACGGTTCCGGGAGTATAAGCCACGATAAGCGATGCCAACAGTGTCTTCGCCAGTTCTACTTCAATCTCTGAGGAATGGTCTCTGCACGCCTAATTACAACAGAAGCAATTTCAGCTTGCTGGTAAAGTACATCTCTAACATATTTGCTGATTTGCTCACGGGTTTCCCTTCTATCAAGTACTTCTATTAATTCTTTCTTTATTTTTTCTTTTATCTCGCTATTTACTTTTTCTATAGCGTACTTTATTTTCACATCGTTAAGTAAACGTTTTCTATAATCAATGGGAATATTCCATTTTTTTAAATTGTTTGTTAATTTAGATATTGCTTGTAAAAGTTCCACTATAGCTCCTATAAATATTGTAGCTACTAATGCAGTTACTACATTCATAAATACAGAATTTATATTTAATTTATAAAAAATAGCTGAATAAATTATTTCCGTAATCTCTATTGTACCTAAGTAATCTAAATTCAAATTTTGATGATTTAAACTGATATTAAATGTTGTTCTTGATATTCGATACTTGTCACATATATCACTAGTTAAAGATTCAATTTGACTTCCTAAATATGCTAGCCAATCTTTTAAGTTAGCGTCAATAATATTTTGTGATTCATTATTAAAATATGTTAAGTTATTGATCTGAAATAATTTTTCTAATTCTTCTAATGTTTCAACATTGCCATCTCTCCAGTTTATGATGCATTTTTGTATATTTTTTAAAAATTCTACAGCAAGGCATGATGTTAGCTCTTCTAATAATTTGGGCAGGGCTTTATCTATAATGATATCTATATCTTCTTTATCTTCTATAAACTCATCCACCTCTGCTTTGAAACTTCTAATTTTGAAATCGATACGTCCTAATAATGCCAGTCCTTTAGCAACAGATAAAGCTGGCTCTAAACCAACAATAACTTTTGACTCAGGGAATACCCTTTTGCAAATTTCACTAGTAAATAACATCCGAGAACCACCACCAGTCATCAATATTAATTCAGGTAATTGGAACTCTTTTAAGTCTCTACATACTCTTAATGTATCTGCAAACATTTCTTTCCAAGTTTTATCTTGAAGTTTATTAAGAGGAGAATTTAATATTTCCTCCATATCTTTTTTATATATTTTAACTTCAAAATATATAGTTTCTATTTCGTTAGCTATATCAAGTATTTCTACACCTTTAACCGGAGACTTAATCCAACTATCCTCATTTTCTTTGGAAAAATATCTCTCTTTTACTTCACGGCATTTCAATAAGCACTTTGCTTTAAGAGCAAAACTTAATGAAAATAAATCATTCAACTTTTCCTGAACTTCAGATGATAGAGATTTTAATGCTCTGTCAAAAATTGCTATATCTAATAAACTACACCCTAAGTTATTTCCAAAGTCTAATGGACTTTCTTCAGAATTTTTGACAATAGTAAAATCAGTAGTTGAGGAACCAATATCGATGATTAATAGGCTATCAGGTAACTTAGTCAATGATTCACTTAAACGTCCAGTTTCCTTTGCTTCTAAAAAAGCAGCTCTTGATTCAGGTCTGACACATACATTACTCATTCCTGCTTCTTGCAAAACTTCTTCATAGCTTTTTATGTAACTTTCTGTCCATCCAGATGGACAACCCACAAAAAACCATGTATCTTGGTCTAGTTTAGCTTTTCCTTTTCGTAATAATTCTAAACATTTTTCTACGAATAATTTGATTGGTTTATTTACGTTAGGAGCATCTAATTTATAACTTTTAAAAAAAATATCAAGATTAACTGAGGTATCGGAACAATAAGCATCTTCACCTATTAAAATACCTTCAGAAGATAGAGAAACTGCTGTAATAGTACTTTTTTTGCCATTAATATCTACTATTTGAGGCTCTGCAATAGACGATAACTTTGTAACAGCGATAGCGGTTTCTCCATGCCCTAAGTCAAATCCAATTATCTCTAGATTTTTTTCCTTTTTATGTTTCCATATACTGATTATTACTTTTTTTAATCCTTTTTCATAACCATCATGATTAGGGAAAATATCAATTATATGAATTCTAGAAAGCTTTTCAGGAATATTACAATTATCAATACGAACTGGTAAAACAACAAACTCATCCCTTGTTTTTTGTGACAGCAGCTTAAGTGCCATATCTATTTCTTCTTGCACATAACCATCTTTTTTATTTACTGAAATAGATGAAACTAAGGTTATAAAAAAACTGGTTTGATTTATTTGTTCTCTAATTTTATTTCTCCATTTTTCACCACCAATTAGATTATCGTCATCCAGCCATACACTGACTCCGTTTTTTATTAAATCATCACGTAGCTTTAGAGCAATATTAAGGTTTTCACGAGCGTAGCTAAGGAATACCTCTTGTTGATTAAATGCCATAATATTTTCCTAATAATTTTAAAAAAAATGATAATTTTTCATCCTTAATCATCCCTATTCCCTGATACCTCACTTTTGAATAAACACTTTGTATAAGCTTATATAGCAAAATTTTAAGAAAAAATTGGCTTAATTTCATATTTTTGCAGTGAACATTACAACTAATAGTTGGTTGAGGCTTATACTAATACTAAAAAAATTAATTTCTACAAAAATATCAATACAACGATCATGAAAAAGCCAGTTTCATTTAAAGCATAAAAGGAAGCATCAAAATTTATTAGTGCTATAAGATGAGGTATCTTGCAATGATTACGGTAACTACCAATGTCAAGTAAAATGGATAAATGGAAAACGACAAACTAGAAGTCAATAATAAGTTGACAACATTCATGCCTTGAGGTGGTTTTAAAACAAAAAGTTTATCAATTGTAACTTCACCAGAAGAATGCAACTCTTTAATAAAATCATTGTATATCTTACGAAAACTGCGTTCTTGACCCAGATAGTAAGAATCTAGTAGAAAAAAAAGTCCTATTGGTATAAGCGATATCCAAGCGTAGTTAGGCTTATTCTTGTCTGCAATCACCACGAGAATTGCTGAAACCAAAGAAATACACCAAGTTTTGCAGTTAGCACTATTAGTTGCCATCCGCGTAACTACCCCCTGCAAAATATTCAGATAACTTTGCACAGCATCAGACTCAAACGTTACCTTGGGTGGTTGTGACTGTGGACTAGAGTTACTCACTGACTTTTTTAACGACTGCTATATGTTCAAAGCATTGACTAACTTTATTGTAACTGTGACTGTCTATTCAGTTACAAGCATTATGACTAATATCAAAAGATTTTCATTTTCATAATCATGATGAGTAAAATGGCATATCTAACTGATCGAACTCACTACTTTTTGGAGCGTTTTCTCATCCACAATCCAAAAATCATAGTAATGCCCAGTAAGCTTTAATCTTTTTTTATCATCCACTACTACGTAGCGTTTTATAGCTGGGATCAGGGCCATTCCTGCAAACTCAGAAGTTATCTCACTTTCGGGAAAAGTCAATGCTATGCCAGAAAGTTGTGAATGTCCTGTTTTTGAACGGGCTTGGTTCTCAGCAATAAAGTAGGACATCTCATACTTACAATAGGGCGAAGCAAACCAAGCCTTGGTTGCGACGAAAATCATACTATGCGCTACTGACACTGCATATTTGTAGTATTTATTCCAGCCTTCATTAAGAGAAGCAAGACCGCCGGCTGTAGGGCGTATTTCTTTCATAACATATTCAGTACCCGGAACATGCTCTAAGGCAAAGGTATCCAAATAGACACTAATAGACTGTGTGTACCCTTTACGCTGCACAATTTCGCGTTGCAACCACTGGGCAAACATCGCTCCTCCATCAGCAGACCCAAAACTTAGGATAACCTCTGTCATAGAAGATTTATTTACGCTCTGTTGAATGTTGTCCTTTTTATCTATAAAGAAAGCTTTTTCAGCAATTACATTTAAGAAAATAATTTATTTAAATTTTTATAGTTATTATATTTACAGTGGTTTATCCATTTCAAAAGTATGACACGTCATGCATTCTTTAGCTTTCATTTTCAACGAGACATTTTAAAAATTGGTCAAATTAGGAATACCTGGCTCATTCAAAGCCGCGATCGCGAAGCACAACCTTTTTTAGATAAAGCCGAATGGGAATCTATTAAGCGTCGCGGAAATCAAGCAATACAGAACTGGATAGACTCTCAGATGAAAGGGACATCCGTTACAGTGGTTTTGATTGGTGCAGAAACTTATCAGAGACCTTGGGTTCAATATGAAATCCAGCAAAGTCACAAGCTAGGAAAAGGTATGTTAGGAATTGATATGTACGGCATGAAAGATTTGAATGGAAATTATGACTCTCAAGGTATTAACCCTTTTAGTCAATATACTTTCACAAATTCAAAGGGCACTATCATAACTTATCCTGTGTATAGCTGGGCTTATGATGATGGTCGGAACAATATTGGCACATGGATTGAGCAAGCCGCTAAAGCAGCAGGAAGGTAGTTATAAACTACATTCCGCTTGCCACTATCCAAAAACCTGATTTCTCCCAGACTCTTTTAACTACCTTATTTATCAATTTCTCTAACTTCAAAAAGAATGGGCGAACCAGGAGTGATTAAGTATAACTTGGCAAAATCAGAAGCAGGTGTAGTGTGTGGCGTATTAGTAAACGTTGGCTGCAAGGGCTGGGATTAGAGTTTTGGTTGCCTCTACCACTGGTAGCGATCGTGTTTTGGCTTGGCTGTAATTTCATCGCGGCTCAAGAGTTAAGGCGACCTTACTCCACCGAGAAAAAACTTCAGTCAGATACTCAGCTTGAAGCACGGGTATCAGTCAATGTATTGCTCATTAACGCCACTGTCAATCGAACTAAAAAAATTACCAAGGTAGAAGTAGAAACAGCAGACCCCATCTTGAAGCGGTTGGAATTAGAACTTCCAACAATAGAATTCAGCCAAATAGAAGCGACAATTGCCCAAGAACTAGGTCTACCCCGTGAAGATGTTAGAAAGTTAGTGCGCTATGAGATTGTGGAATAACATCGATCCGATTTCAGGCTATTACTATAGTTGAAAAAAGCTGATTATATAAACTTTCTGACCTCCTGATTTTTATTTTCAATGCGTTCTGCCTTGGTTTTCAATGTTTGGTTCATAGCTTCAAACCCTTGGCGAACGTCAATATTTAATCGACGAGCTAGCAGAGGTACTAGTAAACCCTGGAAAGATTCTTGCTGAATGAAGCGGACGCGTAGGCGTAGTCCGTCGTAGACATCGCTTGCTAACGGTTCAATGATAAAGCTATGTTCAACGTCAAATAACCCTGGTATCAAAAAGTGCCATAACCAGCGCAGTTTGCGATTAGGTTCTACCGTAATCACCGTAGGTCGAAAGGTCATAATATCTCTACCCGGAGGCTGAAAGTGAACGGTTAGCTGTGCTCCTTTACTGAGCGAACCACTAATTTGACGAATAAACAGATTCCAATGTGGAAAACTGGCAAAATCAGTAAGTAAGTTCCAGACTTGCTTATCAGATGCCTGAATTTCAATTTCAGTGTAGATTTTCATGGGTAAGAGTTGATAGAAAAACCAGAATTAAAAGGGTTATTCCTGCTAAAAATAACCCAATGTATTGTCGTCCTAGTACTCGACCAATCCAAAAATTACGGGTGAAGACAGGCAGATAAAGCAGGGAGAGCAAAGGAAGAAAATAACTTGATTTGCTTACCATAAAATAAACTCCGCAAAGTCTCTTTGGTGGACTACGAGTAACCTAGATTGTTTCTTGTAAAGCATAATGAATACTATTCATAGAAAACTCGCGTTTTAACAGCAAAATCCTGGCGGTTGGTAGACAGTTGTCAAGAAACTACTGACCTTGAACAACCAAAACTGAACATGGAGCGTGATGAACTACGTGATTGCTCACACTTCCTGCTAAAAGTTCGGCAAATCCATTAAGTCCTCTACGACCAAGCACAATCAAATCTGCTCCCCAACTCCGGGCTAAATCACAGATGTTAGTGCCAGGATCTCCTGTTTGATAACTGGATTCTGCCATAATGCCTAGTATTTTCGCTTTCTGATAGTACAACTGAAGTAAACTTTGTGCCTGTTGTGTTTCTATTTCCAGGTCTACTAAATTTACAGTGAGTTGACTAGAAGCTGCTAGCTCAATGCTGTGACCAATCATTAACTGAGCAGCATCTTTTTGGGCTAACTCCAGCGCTTTTGCAAACACTGTTGCAGTAGCAGGTGAATCATCGACTGCCACCAAAATCTTCTTAAAGCTCATATCTAGCTCCAATAATCAATTACTTCATTTACATTTGTTGTCTTTTAGCTTGACGGACAAATGTGATTTAAAAGTGAAATGAAGTAGGATAAACGATTTATTCACTTTTCGTTCACATTCATCAGTAATCCTGGAAAAAAAGCAGAGAAACGAAACTAACCCAATTACAGTTTAAAACGAATCTCCTAGCTAATACGGTTTATGCTCACACTAAAAAACTATAGTTTTTTACTATTTGGAGATTAATAAAGCTTCGTTTTAAACTTACTGATTTTTATAGGAGATGTTGTGATGAATTTCAGTCCAGTTAAAAATGCAATCGGCATTATTTCTACCCGTCAGGCTGCAACACAGGTGCTTGATGAACTCAGAGCGATTGACTTTCCCATGCAGAAAATTTCTGTGTTCACTTTAGACTCTGAAGACGAAAAGTTGCACGAGGATGCTAATGCCGGGAAACTTCCCATAACTCCTATCGAAGGTGCTAAAGCAGGTGCAATTACAGGAGGAACAACCGGGGGCTTACTGGCACTAACAGCTGGACTTGGCGTATTAATTATTCCCGGTTTTGGCCCGGTATTAGCGGTTGAATCTGTGGTGGGTACACTGCTGGCGGGTGGAGCAAGTGCGATTTTTGGCAGTGTTTATGGTGCATTTCAAGGTTGGTTTGCTCCCGAAAGGCAAGCTAGACTCTGTGAGCCAAGCACCTGTCAAGAAAAATTTTTGGTGAAAGTAGAGGGAACAGCAGATGAAATCTGGCAAGCAGAATCGATTCTTCATTATTGGGGTGTGCGGGAATGGCATATTTATGAACTTAGCCAAAGATTCTTGTAAAAACATCAATTTGAAAAAAGAAAGGTACAGATTCCAACAGATAAATCCAGATTAAATCTGTTAATTACTAATTATTTTTTGGAGACAGAAATGACAGCAGATACGATCGCTACAAATACTTTTGCTCAGACAACAGAAGATTTACTCAACTATGAATGGCATACTCTGGGCGAACAAAAGGTTGTGCAAACCTTAGCCAGCCATCCTGAAGCGGGTTTGAGCCATGAAGAAGCTACCACCCGACACCAGCAGATGGGTGCAAATCAACTGACTGCTAAAAGTGGAAAAAGTCCTTGGCTACGATTTTTAGAGCAATTTAATCAACCACTACTATATATTTTGCTGACGGCGGGACTGGTGACACTGCTGCTCAAAGATTGGATAGATGCGGGAGTAATTTTTGGTGTCACCCTGATTAACGTTATCATTGGCTACATTCAAGAATCGAAAGCAGAAGGTGCGATCGCTGCTTTATCCAAAGCTGTCACCACTGAAGCAACTGTGATTCGCAATAGTCAAAAAACTCGTTTGGCTTCGACTGAACTTGTTCTGGGTGATTTGGTATTACTGGCATCTGGGGATAAAGTGCCTGCGGATCTGCGGCTATTAACTGTGCGTGGCTTGCAAGTTGACGAGTCTGCCTTAACAGGCGAATCCGTTCCGGTGGAGAAAGTAACCCAATTGTTGGATGTCGAGACACCGTTAGCCGAACGCAGCAATATGGTCTATGCCGGAAGTTTTGTTACTTTTGGACAGGCAGAAGGGATTGTAGTAGCGATCGCAGATGCCACTGAAACCGGTCGCATCTCACAGTTAATTGAAAGCAGCACAAATCTGAAAACACCGCTGACGCGAAATATTGACAAGTTTAGCAAAAGCTTGTTGTATGTCATTTTAGGTTTAGCTGCCCTGACATTTGCAGTCGGATTAGGACAAGGCGAATCTTGGATTGATGTTTTCAAAGCGAGTGTGGCTTTGGTAGTCAGCGCGATTCCCGAAGGATTACCTGCGATTGTAACAGTCACGTTGGCGATCGGAGTTTCCCGGATGGCACGACGTAAGGCGATTATTCGCAAGCTACCTGCTGTGGAAACCTTGGGAAGTACCACCGTTATTTGTTCTGACAAAACTGGGACGTTAACTGAAAATCAGATGACGGTTCAAAAGATTTATGCAGGTGGACAACACTACACCGTTAGCGGTATTGGTTATGCCCCAGACGGTGAAATCCTGATGAATGGACAGCCTGTTGATTTCGATGCAGATGGACATATTGCTCTTTGGGAATCCCTGGAAGCAGGATTGCTCTGCAATGATTCTCACATCGAATGGGGAGATGGACAGTGGGACTTAGTTGGAACCCCAACTGAGGCAGCATTGATTGCAGCTGCCAATAAAGTGGGATTGACGCAAGCAAATCTAGAGCAAGAATTACCCAGAATAGACACCATTCCCTTTGAGTCTCAATTCCAATACATGGCGACTTTGCATAAATTAGATGCAAAGCGATCGCTCAATGTCATTTATCTCAAAGGTTCTGTAGAGGCAATTCTCCAACGATGCGATCGCATGTTCGATGCTCAAGGAAAACTCGCTCGTCTCAATCCTGCCGCAGTGGAACAGGAAGTTGCTGACATGGCAAACCAAGGGTTACGAGTGCTAGCTTTTGCCAGCAAAGAAGTTGCCACTAAGCGATCCTTGGATCGCAATGATATTGATCGAGGACTGGTGTTTCTGGGACTTCAAGGCATAATCGATCCGCCGCGTGAGGAAGCGATCGCCGCAGTCAAAGCCTGTCAATCTGCTGGAATTCAGGTAAAAATGATCACTGGGGATCATGCACTAACAGCAGCTGCGATCGCCCGGAAAATGGGAATTTGCTCGACTGAAGCACAAGTTTTTACCGGACGGCAACTAGCTCAGATGGATGAAAATGAATTCACCCAAGCGGCTGAGGAAGGTATGGTTTTTGCGCGAGTTGCCCCAGAACAAAAATTGCATCTAGTAAAAGCATTGCAGTCTCAGGGTGAAATTGTTGCCATGACTGGAGATGGTGTCAACGATGCTCCCGCTCTCAAACAGGCAGATATTGGTGTAGCGATGGGCATAGCCGGGGCAGAGGTTGCCAAAGAATCGGCGGATATGCTTTTAACTGACGATAACTTCGCCTCAATCGAAGCTGCTGTGGAGGAAGGACGTGGTGTTTACCGCAACTTACGAAAAGCGATCGCCTTCTTGCTGCCGATTAACGTTGGCGAATCCATGACAATTTTGATTGCCATTCTCCTGGCAACTGTGCTTCCCATCTTACCAATCCAAATTCTTTGGTTGAACATGGTTAGTTCAGTAGGGTTGATTGTTCCCCTCGCTTTTGAGCCAAAATCTGGACAGGTGATGGAGCAACCACCACGCAACCCTAGAGAAAAGCTTTTATCAGGCAGTTTACTTAAACGCATATTAGCGATTTCTGTTTTCAATTGGGTGGTAATTTTTGGGGTGTTTCAATGGATACTGCAAACTACAGGCAATGAAGCCTTAGCTCGCACAATGGCGATTAATGGATTGGTGGCAGCAGAAGTCTTTTACCTGTTAAGCATTACCCAGTTTTTACCATCTCTAGTCGTGAGAATCCAAGGTAAACGCACACCTGTAGCCTATGCACCTGCGATCGGAATTGTGGCTGTGGTGATTTTACAATGTCTGTTTAGTCAGTGGAGCATGATGAATCAAGTGTTTGACACCACACCTTTGACATTTCTCCAAGCTCTTATTTGTATGGGTGTAGGTTTGCCAGTGGTATTTATAGCTCTGATCTTGCAGCGTTTCGATCCGCTCAACTAGGGATATAGGACTTTTTTGGTAGTTTCATCCAATGCCAGATGATTACGTTAGAGCTACACCCAAATAAATTAAAAACTCCATCAGTACATTTTACTAGGTATGATATTTGATCTGCAAGCATTTACTTAGTAATAATCAGCTATGACCCAGAACTACCGCATTACTCTACTCCCCGGCGATGGCATTGGCCCTGAAATTATGGCAGTGGCGGTAGATGTGCTGAAAGTCGTAGGGAAGCAATTCGATCTGAAGTTTGAATTCCAAGAAGCTCTCATCGGTGGTGCAGCAATTGATGCCACAGGCGAACCCCTACCATCTGCCACTCTAGAGACTTGCCGTAATAGTGATGCTGTATTACTCGCAGCGATTGGTGGTTATAAGTGGGATTCCCTGCCATCCGATTTACGCCCAGAAGCAGGTTTGTTAGGACTGCGTGCAGGTTTAGGATTATTTGCCAATTTGCGCCCAGCGAAAATTTTGCCCCAGCTAATCGATGCCTCGACTTTGAAACGCGAAATTGTCGAAGGCGTGGATATTATGGTGGTGCGCGAACTCACTGGTGGGATTTACTTTGGTAAACCTAAAGGGATTTTTGCTACAGAAAGCGGTGAGAAACGCGGTGTAAATACGATGGTTTACACCGAATCAGAAATTGAACGCATTGGGCGAGTGGCCTTTGAAACAGCTAAAAAACGCGGTGGAAAACTTTGTTCAGTAGATAAGGCGAACGTATTAGAAGTATCTCAGTTGTGGCGCGATCGCATCACCCAACTTTCTCAAGAATATCCAGATATCGAACTCTCTCATTTATATGTAGATAATGCTGCTATGCAGTTAGTACGCGCTCCCAAACAGTTCGACACTATTGTTACAGGCAACTTGTTTGGCGATATTCTCTCTGATGCTGCTGCCATGCTCACAGGTAGTATTGGGATGTTACCCTCAGCTAGTTTGGGTGCTTCTGGCCCTGGTGTATTTGAACCAGTTCATGGTTCCGCCCCAGATATTGCTGGACAGGATAAGGCAAATCCTTTAGCACAGGTTTTGAGTGTGGCGATGATGTTACGCTACGGTTTAGACCAACCAAAAGCAGCAGATCGCATTGAACAAGCCGTATTGCAAGTTTTAGAACAAGGCGATCGCACCGGGGATATAATTTCTCCAGGAAAAAATCTCCTTGGTTGCCGCACTATGGGAGACTCACTCATCAAAGCTATGGAACAAAAATAATTTTATATAGCAACTTGGGCAATTTGGCAACCTTTGCTATAAGTTTCGGGTAGACTAAAGGGAAATCTAGCAATCAAATAACAGTCGATAGTGTACGCATTACGACAAGGTCAAGTAAATTTTACCGCCCCCAAGAACCAATCGCCTTTGATTGATCCCTCTGTAATCAGAGCTGCTGGGCAGATATACTATACTCACTGTGAAGTCCATCCCGAAATAGCAGGGCAACCTTCCGGTGTAGCAATTAATCGTGTGACTCATCGAGGCAAGGTTATTTTTACTAACCAGCCAGTTCTTTTACCTCAAGAGTGTTTTGTGCCCTTAAGTCAAATTGAATCCCACATGTATTAGTCATGGTCATTGGTCATTGGTCATTGGTCATTGGTCATTGGTCATTGGTTATTAGTTATTGACAAAGGACAAATGACAAAGGACAAATGACAAAGGACAAATGACAAAGGACAAATGACAAAGGACAAATGACTGTATGGACATTTTGTTCGCCATCCCGGCGAGTGTAATGGTCTTTGCTTTGGGTGCATCTATTGGTAGTTTTCTCAATGTTATTGTTTATCGCCTACCTGCTGGGTTGTCAATTCTTTGGCCGCCTTCCCGTTGTCCTAAATGCTTAAACCAGCTAAAAGCTTACGACAACGTACCAGTATTTGGCTGGATTTCCTTAAGAGGGCGGTGTCGATATTGCAAAAGCAAAATTTCTGTCCGTTATCCTGTGGTAGAAGGGGTAACGGGCATAATTTTTTTACTAATTTTTTTGGTATTTCAAGTTTCGACTTTAACAATAGGCTATTGGGCTTTTTGCAGTTGGTTATTAGCGCTATCACTCATCGACTTAGATACAATGACCCTACCCAATCCACTTATTAAGTCGGGTTTAGTGGTGGGAATTTTGTTTCAAATGGTAGTTGGTTTTCTACCAGAGGGTAGTTTTGTGGCACTAGTAAATCACCTTATGATCGCTATAGTTGGCGCAGTATTAGGCTTATGGCTGTTTGAGGCGATCGCCCTATTGAGTTCAATTGCCTTTGGTAAAGAAGCAATGGGTACAGGTGATCCCAAGTTAGCAGCCATGATGGGAGCCTGGTTAGGCTGGAAATATTTGCTCTTAGCTAGTTTTATTGCCTGTGCGTTGGGAGCAGTAATTGGTATCGGTATTTTGATTATGCAGCGATCGCGACAAAAATTAGGACAAAAGATACCTTTCGGCCCTTTTCTGGCTTTAGGATCTGTGATTACGCTGTTTAGCGGCGAAGCCATTTTGTCTAGCTACCTGCGGTTATTTTTTCCAGCGTCTTGAATTGAAGTAGGGAGCAGAGGAGCAGAGGAGCAGGGAAGATGAGGAAGACAAGGGGATAAAGGGAATAACCATGCCCAATGCCCCATGCCCCGTGCCCAATGAATGCCCCATGCCCCATGCCCTTTCATAAAAAATATTTATAATTCGTGACTGTAACCAACATTACCCCATCCGCCCTTCACATTTTGATAATATTCAGCTTGTGACTTGTATTACCCTCTTAACGACGATTAACCGTTGGCAAGTACAACTAGTGCAACAGATGCTGATTGTTCAGAACCCAGCAATACAAATAATTGATTAGGGTGGGAGGGAGAGAGCATCTTATTTGGAGGTTGGTATTCTCATGGTTTTGTCACTACGTCCATATAATTAAGTCTGCTGAAAAAAAGAGCAAGAGACTTGTATTGGTATAAGTATTTTCGTTAAGCTGGCAACCAAAGACAAAAATTAAGGTCTGAATTGCTTAAAAACGTAGTTTAACGATGTATTCATAAGTCATTTGTCTTTACTAATGACTTATGACTAAGCACAACCAATACGGTTTGATATGTTTTCGACCTCATACCCACTTAAAATAAAATAAAAAATGGCTAACAACGAAGAATCACGTGGTTTAAAGTCTCTATTTGATTGGTTTGCAAATCGAAGGAAGTCAGGATCTACCAGCCTCGAACGCCAAGAGCGTGAAATTGCTGATGGTTTGTGGCATAAATGTTCCAAGTGTGGCGTGTTGGCATATACAAAAGACCTGAAAGCCAATCAGATGGTTTGTGTCGAATGTGGTCATCACAATCGGGTAGATAGTGATGAGCGCATCCGTCAATTGATAGATAACAATACGTGGAAACCGCTGGATGAGCATTTGCGTCCAACTGACCCGCTAGAATTTCGCGATCGCAAACTCTACAGCGATCGCTTGCGGGAAACACAAGATAAAATTGGCTTAATAGATGCAGTTAGAACTGGTTTAGGTCAAATCAATAGTTTGCCCATTGCCCTTGGGGTTATGGACTTCCGCTTCATGGGTGGTAGTATGGGTTCGGTCGTGGGAGAAAGACTCACCCGGATGATTGAGCAAGCCACTCAACGACGCTATCCTGTAGTTATCGTTTGTACCTCCGGTGGCGCGAGAATGCAAGAAGGTATGCTCTCTTTGATGCAGATGGCGAAAATCTCCGCAGCCTTACAGCGCCATAAAGACGCCCGATTATTATATATTCCAGTTTTGACCAATCCGACAACGGGCGGCGTTACCGCTAGTTTTGCAATGTTGGGCGATATAATTTTGGCAGAACCCAAGGCAACCATTGGTTTTGCTGGTCGGCGAGTGATTGAGCAAACCCTGCGGGAAAAACTACCCGAAAATTTCCAGACTGCTGAAGATTTGCTCCAGCATGGTTTTGTTGATGATATCGTACCCCGTACCCAATTAAAGAACACCCTAGCCCAGCTGATTGCTCTACATCAGCCTGTATTAACAACACCTCACATGGTCTTGTGGGAAACAATGTCCTTGACTTCTACCGCGGCAGAATAAAGTTTGGGGCATTGGGGATTGGGCATTGGGCATTAGGAGTGCTGTTAGCGGAAAGTTAAGGTTTAGCCCGTGCTGAGTTAGGAGTTAGGAGTTAAGAGTTAAGAGTTAAGAGTTAGGAAGGAGTTTTGTTTATCTCCTTGTCCCCTTGTCCCCTCATCTCCCTGCTCCCCTGCTCCTTCACTCCCGACTCCCCACTCCCCACTCCCTAACCTCTTTGCTCTTGGAGAAACATGAGCGGAACAAGGGCTACTAGTCGGAATACACCAGAGAGGACAAACAAGCTTAGTAAACCTCCAGACTGGGAAAATTGGACGATGAAACTGCCTATAGTTGTGCCCAAAGCGCCACTTACTCCAGCAACGGCAGCTGCGATCGCAAAATAGATAGACTGATTTTTAGTTGGTGCGATCGCCAATTGTATATTGTTGTTGCACAAGTCAATTGCCGCCCAAGTCCCTCCAATCAAGATGTGTAACAGTGGCAACCACAGCCAGATGTCAAGGCGATTAACACTAATCCCCAGCCACAGAAATGGTGTAGCTGCAACCAAAATCCCAATAGAGATGAGGATGGGACGATTGCCTATCTTGTCTGCTAATTTTCCCCAGAGGATAAACATCAGCAAAGTCGCCCCCGCCTGAAAGCTGTTGTAGATAGTCACGTAGCTTACATTCAAATCCAGCGTATCGAGCATATAAAGGTTAAAAAAAGGACTGCTGAGGTTAACAGCAAGCGTCCAAAAGCTGAAATACAGCAGAAAAATCAAAAAGTTAGAGTTTTTCCAGATGCTGTTAATTGACTGGTCTTGTGGTGGATGAATTGATTGAAGGACTTTAGAAGATTCATCTTTTGCAACCTCTGATTGAATCTCACTTGGGGTTAACTGGCCATAATAAGTGTTTTGCGATCGCGGATTCATATCCACCTGGAAATACTGACATCCTAATCCTATAATCCCAAACACAACGCTTACCAGTAGAACTATCCCATAACCTTGTAGAGATCCCCCATACCAATGTGATACAACTAGACCGGCAATTGGTACGCAAACTAAAGTGCTAAGGTTAGCAGCACTATTGCGTGTCCCAAAAAACCTGCCTCGTAATTGCCGGGGAACTATCATTGCTACCCAACTGAGCCACGATGCGCTTCCTAGTCCTCCCAAAAGATTGCTGAATAGAACAATCAAGAGTGTCAATATGACTAACTGGTGAGCATCAATCACTCCCAAGCTGGCGCTGACAATACCAATTACTAAAATCAGCCATATCAGCCGACCAATTCCGTGTGTCCGAAGCAAATATTGAAAGCGGCTGGTGCTGCGTTCCGACAAGTAAGCACCCAACGGCTGAATGAGATTGACCAACATGGGAATAGAAGACAGCATCCCAAATACCACTGGACTAGCACCCAACTCCACTAATAAATTGCTGAGTAAAATCCCGCCAGTTCCAAGAGAGTAAACCGATGCTAAGACAGCATCCCCAGTGGAGGCTTTTAAACTGGTGCGAATAGTATCCTTAGAAATTCGAGAGTTTGAAGAGATTGCTGTTGGTGGTAAGGCAATCTGGGTAAATTCCAGAGTCAGTGGCGCAGTTGTTTCAATCTGAACAGAATCCATCAACATAAATTATGGGTGAAGTATCCTCGGACAAATCAGGTTGGAAAGGAACTCAGTATGCTTGAATTAGCATTGCTGATAATTTTTCGTTATTTTAGCTTGCAATTTTCAGCCAAAATTTCAAATAAGTAAAATATCATTCCTTAATAACACAAGGTATAAGCGGGGAAAGAGAATATTATTTGTTTGTGAACACTAAAGGATTATTTAATTTTTTGGCATTGGTGATAGCGATCGCGATCGCTATTATTGCTTGTCAAAGCCTACAATTGCCAAGCAAACCGTTAGTATCTACCGCAGTCACCATCAAACTTAGTGGATGGGGAGGCTCTCCCATTGAGCAAAAACTATTAAGACAAGTACTGCAAGACTTTGAAGCACAACATCCAACTATTAAGGTCAAATATGAGGTAATTTCCGACCAATACATGGATGTAATCAAAACTCGTTTGGTTGGGGAAGCTGCGCCCGATGTTTTTTATCTGGATGCGCTCGAAGCTCCTTTCTTAATGAGTCAGAATGTCTTAGAACCGTTAGAAGGTTATATTACCCCCAAATTTGACCTCGCGGATTTTGAGGATACCCTACTCGACAGTTTCAAATACCAGAATCATATTTACGGTCTTCCCAAAGACTATTCCACCCTTGCCCTGTTTTATAACAAAAAAGCCTTCGCTGCCGCCGGCTTAAGTAATCCGCCAGCGACTTGGGAGGAATTACGTAACTACTCGAAGCAACTGACAGGCAAACTTAACAAATACGGGTTTGGCGAAATTCCTGAATTGGCGCGTCAAGCTTATAAAATTAAAGCCTTTGGTGGACAACTCGTAGATAAAAATGGTTATGCTACTTTTGCCAGTGAGTCAGGTTTACAGGGTTTAGAGTTGGTAGTAAACCAATATCAAAAAGACCGCTCCTCTGCCCAAAAATCTGATGTAGGGACAAACTCAGGTAGTGAAATGTTTGGTCAGAGTAAAGTAGCAATGGCGATTGAAGGTAACTGGGCAATTCCCTATCTAACTGAAACCTTTCCCCAAGTAGAGTTTGCTACTGCACCAGTACCTACAATTAATGATAAAAAAGGCACGATGGTGTTTACAGTTGCCTACGTGATGAATAAGCAAGCACAACACAAAGCCGAAGCTTGGAAATTGATTTCTTATCTCACGGGTAAAGAAGGAATGCAAAAGTGGACAGGAACAGGGTTTGCTTTGGCAACACGTAAATCAGTGGCAAAGAATTTGGGTTATGACCAAGATCCGTTGCGATCGCCATTAGTCGCGGGAGTTAGTTATGCTACACCGTGGCAGGTGGGTCAATATCCAAGTGCGATCGTGAATAATTTTGATAACCAGTTTGTCAGCGCCTTGTTGGGACAACAACCATTAAAGCAAGCGATGCTGAAGGCAGAGAATGAAGCTAATCAGCAGATTAAGACGATGGAGTAAGCGATCTTTCTTAACTTCACCAAATCACGTTTGAGTAAAAATTTGCTATTTCTTTATCTGAGGTAATTATTGCAGCTTGATTACTTCTGGCTAGTGCAACGACAACTCGATCTACTGGATCTCGATGACCCCATTCTAAATTGACACTTTCCATCCAAATATTTTCATCAATAGGTACAATCTGAACAGTACTAGACTTTTTTAGCGTTACTACGTACTCGTTAAGATTGACTCCTAAATCTAGTTTTTTATTTTTGATTTTTATAGCAATTTCCCATATAGCTATGGACGGGACAAGACCATTTTTATCCCTTTCCATGTAGTTGCACGCTTCTTTGGCTGGTTCAGAAAGTTTGGTTGGATCTAAACTCCACCAGATTAGGGCACAAGTGTCAAGGACTATCTTCACAATTGCGCCCATTCCTCAGTGGTTGGTGTAGTTAAATCCTCAAAGTACTTCACTTTACCGCGCATTTCTCCAAATAACTCTTCTGTTGAAGGTGCTTGTGCGTATTTGGAAATTTTCACGACTGGTTTACCGCGATCGGTAACTACAATTTCTTCACCTTCTGACTCTACCAGTCGCAAGAACTCAAGAAGTTGAGATTTGAGTTTACTTTTGGAAATTGATTTCATAATAACCATAGTCATGACTATAGTCATATTGTAATAGGGTATAGCATTGGTTTTCACTTGCTATTTCCCGGCTATGACCAAGACCCACTGCGATCGCCATTAGTTGCAGGAGTTAATTATGCTACACCGTGGCAAGTTGGTCAATATCCAGGTGCGTAGGCGTAGCCCGCCGTAGGCATCGTCAATAACTTTGATAACCAGTTTGTCAGCGCCTTGTTGGGACAACAACCATTAAAGCAAGCGATGCTGAAGGCAGAAAATGAAGCTAATCAGCAGATTAAGACGATGGAGTAAGTAATCTTTCTTACCTCTACCAAATCACTTCTGAGTAGAAATTTCCTATCTCTTTATCAGATGTAATTATTTGTCTACGTATAGTCGATTATTATAATGTCAAATAATTTTTGTGCCATGTCTAATACTTCTGCCCTCGAAAAACAGTTCATCAGGGTATTTCTGACTCCGAGTGGGTACTATTTGAAAACAGTTCACACATGCTTCATCTAGAAGAGACAGAAAGATTTTTACAAGTCTTAGACGACTTTTTAAATCGTGTCGAAACAGCCTTATAAAGTTGAGATTGTAAATTGAGTCTCATATTCCTTAAACCTAACTCTTCACTTATTCTCGAATTCTCAAAGTTCCGAGTTCTGAGTACGAAGTTCCGATATTGTAAACATTAAAGCATCCATAATAAGAATTAAAGCGTTTATGAATACTTTAATGTTTGCCACTAATGTTGTTTTCTAGCAGTTCTCTTTCGCTTTGCAAACGAACTAACAGCTAATCCCCCAAACGCTACTACTGTCCCCATGATGGTTGTTGGTTCTGGAACTTCTTGAGGAACTTCGATAGAACCACTTACTAAAGCCAGACCATTCAAGGTAATAATTGATCCCAAATTAACTATGTCTTCTTCGGAGAACAATAGTGTGCTTATACCATTTTTGAATATGCCCTTACCGCCAGTGATATTCACAATGCCAGAACCTTTCGCTGTCAGATTATCAAAATTAACTGAAGCACTGGCATCACTAGTTCCAAATAACTTGTTATCACCGTTGCCAAACACGATGTAGCCTAATGGGAAACCTTGAACACCAAATACTTCTGGATTATTGTTAAAAGTGAGATTTCCTTTGTCATCAATCACGGAGTATGTCAAACCTTTGTATAATTCTAAATCATAGGGGGCATCATCACTCAAACCAACCTCAAATACCTGCGAAACGTTGCCTGAAATAGGCGTAATATTGACTGTTGTCCGATAATTGCCAATGAATGGATAAATGGTCTTTGCTGTTGCTCTGCTTACATTTGAGCAAAGACTAACTGAGGTCAAAACTAGTGGAACAATCCACATTCTGAGTGAATGAAGCATCATTTAAAATCTCCACTTTTACAAAGTACCTATTTTCACAGGGAGTTTACAATACCTAAGAAGCAGTTACAATGAATAATCCTTTGATCAAATTGGCATTTTTTTATCAGATGATATATAGAAACCTCCTCTAAAGATAAAAATTCCACTCCAGTGCATAGCCCAAAAAGAGAACAAGAGCTAAGTTAAGCAATTTTTTCAACAATTTTCTAACCTTTTCCCAAAGCAGAATAATTTTTTCTTTACAAAATGAGGATTGAATGCTTTTGTGACAGAAGTACGATAAATAATCATGCACAACCCATCGCTACAGTCGGGTTAGTGCGGGATTAAGTGGAGGTTCAGTAGTGTTTGAAATTAACAGGCGGCGCAGAAACTCCAGGTGGAACATCACTGAAGACTTGGCTGGGTATATGTTCATGATGCCCACCATTCTAGTTTTGGGAACTTTTGTAGTCTTACCCATTCTCTACGCCGTTTTTCTTTCCCTGCAAAAAGTCCAACTTCTCGGCGGTATTGAGTACGAATTCATCGGTTTTCGCAACTTCGCGCGACTAGCTGAAGATGAAAGAGTTTGGATTGCTTTGAGAAACACAGCCGAATATGTAGTTATTGTTGTGCCAACTCAAACTATTCTGGCTTTAATTCTGGCAGTAACTCTGAATTCTGGGATTCGCGGTAAAAACTGGTGGCGAATTCTCTATTTTTTGCCGACAGTCACTTCTTCAGCAGTGCTGACGCTCATCTTTATGTGGATTTATAACACTGATGGGCTACTAAACGATTTTCTCGATTTTGTGGGGCTACCTACTTATAACTGGTTGGGTGATCCAGCAGTTGCGCTCAAAGGCATTATGATCATGAACATTTGGTCAACCGCACCGTTTTTCATGGTGATTTATCTGGCGGCGTTGCAAGATATACCCCAAACACTTTACGAGGCCGCGGAACTTGATGGCGCAAATGGATGGCAGCAATTTATCCACATTACTCTTCCTTTGCTTAAGCCTGTAACCTTCTTTGTGGCGACAGTGGGGGTAATTGGCACTTTTCAACTTTTTGACCAGTCTTACATCTTCTCTGGCGGTACTGGCGGGCCAAACAACGCTACCTTAACTGTGGTGCTGCTAATTTATCAAGCTGTATTTCGGAATTTACAAATGGGATATGCCGCTGCGATCGCATTTTTGTTAACAGCAGTAATCATTGCTATCACTTTGATTCAGCGGCGACTTTTCGGAGGCGAACGAATTTGACTAACACCTCTGGCTTATCCTGGCTCAAAGCCCTGTTGTACGTCTTACTGACACTCTATGCCATCATTACCCTAATTCCCTTTCTCTGGGCACTTTCAGCATCATTTAAGCCACTAACAGAGATTGTCAGTGGTGAACCCAACTTTCTCCCCAAGAATTTTACTCTTGACAACTACAGGCAAATCTTTCTCCAAGAACCGCTATTTTGGCGCTGGTTGTTCAACAGTGTAGCGATCGCACTCAGCGTCACGCTTTTAAACTTGTTGTTAAATTCAATGGCTGGTTATGCCTTGGCAAGATTGCGCTTTGTAGGCAAGCGCTTTTGGTTCTTCCTCATTTTGGCAGTACTAGCAGTACCGACGCAAATCACCCTGATTCCGACATTTTTGATTTTAAAAGCGATCGGCTGGCTGAATTCTTATCAAGGCATGATTGTTCCTAGCATGGTTAATGCCACTTTCATCTTTATGATGCGGCAATTTTTTGTTAATTTTCCTAAAGAACTAGAAGAAGCAGCTCAACTCGATGGCTTAAATACCTTTGGAATTTTTCGACACATTGTCTTACCTTTGGCAAAACCAGCACTAGCAGCGCAGGCAGTTTTTGTGTTCATGGGGAGTTGGAATAATTTTTTACTGCCTATAGTTATCCTATTTGATCCAGAAATGTTTACCCTTCCTTTGGGACTGAACACCTTCAAAGGTCAATACATCAGCTATTGGAACTACATTATGGCGGCTTCTATGGTCTTTACCCTGCCAGCTTTAGGCATTTATGCCTTTTTTAATCGTTATTTTATTCAAAGCGTCACCTTTACCGGGGGAAAAGGTTAATAGGCATTGGGCATTGGGCATTGGGCATTGGGCGTTAATTATTCTCCTTTGCTCTCTCTGTTTCCCATGCCCGATTCCCCATACCCTATTCCCCAAACAGTATTTTGGGCAACAAATTGCACTCCTAACGTGATATTGGTATTACAGCGACTCAATCTCTATCTATCAGTAAACAAGCATTATGGGTTTTGCAGACCTATCGATCGCAGAGATAGCAGCCGACTACAGCATTCCTGTAGAACAAGTGTTTTCTCTGTGCAACCAACTGGGAATCGCCTACAAACACCAAAAGACCCGTTTGGCGTTAGAAGATGCAAGGGCAATTATTTCCCAAATATCCTCTGAAATACGCCCCAAAGGTACTAACGACTTGGTGAGCGATCGCGAAGTCCCCTGAAGGGTTATCTCAGAACTTTCGCTAATAACTGATAGCTAATGATAAAAAACTAATAAGTCATTAGCAATTAGCAGCTTGGAGATTGAGAATCGCGTTTTTAGCTGTGTTGAGCGTCAAAATCTTTAAGGGGAAACATGTTTATAAGACTAATTGGCGTTGTTGTGGCTACTGTTTTACTCTCGTTTCAGTTGATTGTCGGTAGCGCGACAGCAGTGGAACTAGACGAAGCTACCCGAACAGTGCCATTAAATACTCAAGGTGATACTGTTGTACTCAGCCTTAAACAAGTCAAAGAAGGCAAACGCTTATTTAATTACGCTTGCGCCCAATGTCATGCTGGTGGAGTTACCAAGACAAACCAAAACGTGGGACTCACTCCAGAGGACTTGGCACTGGCAACACCTAACCGTAACAACATTGAAGGTTTAGTAGATTACCTGAAAAATCCCACTACTTACGACGGTGAAGAAGAGATTTCCGAAATACACCCCAGTCTCAAAAGCGCAGATATTTTCACAGCAGTGCGAAATCTGACGGATGATGACTTGGAAGCGATCGCCGGTCATATTCTCTTACAACCCAAAATCGTTGGTACTAAGTGGGGAGGCGGAAAAATCTATTACTAAATCCTGGAGTTGAGTCATTGGGAATAGGGTATTGGGCATTGGGAATAGGGAATTGGGAAGAATTCAGTCCCTACTCTTAACTCCCCGTTCCCCATTCCCCATTGACTAATTATTGGACAGCTTTTTGCAATAAATTGCTCTCCATTCTTAAAAAAAAATTGATCTATGACAGATTGTCATATTTGGTGTTGATTTTATTTAAAATGAGAAAGGGAAAAAAATTGTTTGTTAGGAGAGAGCTATGAAATTAATTTCGGCAAGCTGGCGACGCCTTAGTTTAGCTGTGTTGACAATCCTTTTAGTTGTTAGCAGCTTTGCTGTTTTTACTCCCAGTGCTTCGGCTGAAACCTACCAGGTGAAATTGGGTAGCGATAAAGGACTGCTAGCATTTGAACCGAAAAAGTTGACCGTCAAACCAGGTGACACTATTGAATGGGTGAACAATAAAGTTCCTCCCCATAATGTTGTGTTTGATGCGGTCAAAAACCCCACTAAGAGCGCTGATTTAGCTAAATCTCTGTCTCATAAGAAGTTGCTTATGAGTCCTGGTCAAAAGGAAACAACCACCTTTGCAGCAGATGCTCCTGCTGGTGACTACACCTTCTACTGTGAACCTCATCGTGGTGCTGGCATGGTTGGTACAATTACTATCCAAGGCTAGAAACACCAGCGTTTGACACGAGATGATTACTCAATGAAATTAGCTCATCGCCACACGCTACACTCCTAGAGTGACGCATAAAATGCAGAAATGGCGGTAACGAGTTCTATCCTTACCTAAGACGCTAAACAATCTGTAGCGATCGAGGAGTGAACTTGTTACCGCCAATTTTGATCAAATTTGACTTAATCAGGGATTAATCGCGTTTATACTCTTGCTGGAGGCTTGTTGCGAGGAAATACTGTTGAGAATACTTTTATTAATTCTACTGTCGGCGATCGCCCTATTCAAATTCACATTCATTAGTCCAGCACTAGCTGCCGAAACATCCAACGGTGCTAAAATTTTCGAGGCTAACTGCGCTTCTTGCCATATAGGTGGCGGTAACATCCTTATCAACCAGAAAACTTTAAAAAAGGAAGCATTGTCAAAGTACCTAGAAAATTACAATCAAGACTCAATCGAGGCGATTATCCACCAAGTGCAAAATGGTAAAAATGCTATGCCTGCCTTTAAAAGCAAGTTAAGTTCTGAGGAAATCGTGGAGGTAGCTGCTTACGTTTTTCAAAATGCAGAACAAGGTTGGTAAAGTAGCTATACCGTATAGTTTTTTTGGGGTGAGCGTTTGCCTATCTTTAGTTACATAGCTAGACGCTCACCCCCAAAACATTGGAGAATTTATTTGTTGGAAATCCCTCAGTACATTTCCTTCTTGGAACCTTTTAACGAACTTCTAAGTTAAGTGTTATGTATGACGAACTAGCGATCGCTAATTTGTCAACTACCAAAAACAATATTTTAAATCCAAAATCCTGATGTAGAGACGCAATTTATCGCGTCTCTACATCAATAACCCTTAACTCAAACGGATTGTATTTTAAACAAGACGCTGCAAATGCGTCTAGATAAATTATCCCTACCTGAATCCGAAATTATCAACGGGCAATTATTTTTCTGGATTAGACTTTTGTCTGTTTTCCTTGACTTCGCGCAACCGTTCTACTAATTTTTTATCCGATTCAGGAGCAGATGTAGACTGACCCTGATTGATTTTCGGCAACAATAAAGGTTCAGAAGTAGTAGCTGCCGATGAAGGCGTAGACTGATTATTTTTAATTTGCAATTCAGATAATGGTTTGGGAGTAGCTGCTGGTGTAGTTAATGGTTTGAGAGTACCTGTTGGTGAGGATGTAGGCGGGTTATTTCTGATTTGTAAATTAGGTAATGGTTTAAAAGTAGCTGCTGGTGAGGGAGTAAGCTGATTGTTATTGATTCCCGGTGTAGATAATGACGAGGGGTTTTGCTCTTGAGTAGTCCCAGTAAGATTGCTCGTGCTGTTTTGGAAACGTAGGTTAAATGGATAGGAACTAATCTGTTTATCACCCTTGGGGGATTGCTTGTTGAAGTATTGTCTTGCTTTTAATTGCAATTCTGGGGAAATTAACTTGTCTTGAAATTTGATATCTAAGACTTTACCATCAGGATCTATAACCAATACTCCCAAAACAGCACCTTCAAGATTTGACTTATTCGTGGATAATGTTTGGCGGATGACTGGTTTTTGTTCAGCGTTGGGGTATTGTCGCTGGACTTCCTTTCTCAGGTTGGCGTAAGAGTCTAGCTGTGCAATTGCCTGTTGAGTTCCCTTCGTTGATAAATCCGTTGCTTGTAATGTGCTTCCCCTAGTTCCAATTAAAGTACCCCCATTCGTTGGAGCTTGTTTTAGAGAATTTATTAGCGGATTTTGAGCAATTGTAGACGACGCATTTGGAATTGGTTGCGTCATTTGCGAAGTCGTATTTAGCTGTGCTGTATTTACCTGTGCTGTTGCAATGGGTGTACTGTCAGATAAGATTGGAGGCTGGGGATTCCGCAGAAGATCGGCAGGTATTTGCTGTGACTGCAATTCTGGCAACCTATTTACAGGTAGCGGCTTAGGTGGCTCGTATTTGGCGACGCTCTCACTTACATTCACCCGAGGAACTGGTCGAGAGAATCTGGCGCTGGTATTAAATTTAGAACTATCAAATTTAGACGCGTCAAACCGCAAATTATCACTCGGAATCATCCGCAAAGACTGCTTTGTAGGCAAGGAAGAGACTCGATAGTTATTCGATGATGCTGGTAGCGGAGGTAATACTAGCTGACTGGATGGTGATGGCGCTAATGGGGTTAATCCCGGTTGGAGGCTAAAGTTTGGCGCCGCAAGTGGGGCGACTGGAGGTAATTGTTGTAAACCAATTTTGGGTGTGCTTTGCGGCAAACGGTTTTGGTCGGCTTGGCTCAATTCCAAAAGTCCAACTGTTTTGGATGATGCTGTTTCTTTAGGCTTGTCAGACTCCATCGGCATCAATGGTACGATCATGGCGATCGCACCGTGGATACCAAGGGAGGCTATAGCTGCTATCCCAATTGGCTGGCTTAAGATTTCTGGTATATTTTTCAGCAGGGAGACGTAAGACATGGCTGTTATCGTTCACTCACTCAGTTACAGTTGACTAGCGATTTTATCTTTCCGACATTGCAATATCTTGCAATATATGCGTTATTCATAAGGAAATGATAACTTCCTCTGCTGGCAATCAAAACGCCAAAATTGCCATTTATTCAAGTTTTTAATTAATCAATGACGCTGCATCATATTTTCAAAATTCGAGCTTGCTAAAGAGTTATTTGAAAAATTACTACTTTTGATTTTTTATTCTTATGACGCACACAATTAAAATTAATATCTGGGAGTTTTATTAAAGTTTAAGTAAATGCACAAGTTTGAATACATCAAAACATCTGCCGAAGTGACCTTGTTTTTTCAACTGTTTTTCAGTCAACTACACTTCTGTAACAGATGACACATGTGTTTGTCCGAGACTGGGCCCTATTTAAGAATACTACCACATTAGCAGCTCCTCAAACTGTTGCAAATTGTACAATTTTATTGACATTTTAGCCTTAAATGTCACCAAGGCTATTGCTTTTTTCTTCAAGGAGTGAGTCAGGCGATCGCAATTCTAGCTCTTGAATATGACTACTTCTTCGTCAAAAAAGTTCAAACCCTCAATCATTGCATCCAAAATTTAAAATGCCGTTACCGACAGTTATTTTGCCTGGATATCTAGAAAGTGCGATCGCTTATCGCCAACTAGAACAATCCCTACAGCAGTTAGATTTTCCCACGGTTACAGTCCCACTGCGGCGGCTTGACTGGCTCCCCACTCTGGGAGTAAAACCCGTAATATCGATTTTGCAACAACTCGATTACACGATCAAGCATATATTACGTGAACATAATGCTACTCAAATTAATTTAATTGGTCACTCAGCCGGAGGTTGGATATCCCGCATTTATATGGGAGAAAAGCCCTATTTAGCGCGCGGTGATGTCAAACCATTTCTCTGGCAAGGGCATCCCTTGGTTGCTACTTTCGTCACCTTGGGTACACCCCATATTAGCCAAGAACGCTGGACACGCTCCAATCTGGATTTTGTTACCAATAACTACCCTGGAGCTTTTTACAAAAACGTTCGTTACGTTTGTGTGGCTGGCAAAACTATCTTTGGGAAAAGGCAGCCTGGTAGTTGGTTAGCTTACAGTAGTTACCAATTAACCTGTGGTAAGGGTAACACTTGGGGAGATGGGATTACGCCCATTGAAGCTGCTCATTTAGAGGGAGCGGAAAATCTGGTGATTGAAGGTGTCAAGCATTCTCCCAGAAGTCCTGGGATTTGGTATGGCTCACCAGAAGCCTTAAAAACTTGGGTACAGTATTTGATTTAAAAAACTTTATTTTTATATAAGAAAAGTAAAAACTATTAAAATTTCTTAGCTAAAATCGTAATAAGAATAAATACTTAGTTAAGAACAGGAGGGGTGAGCTATGCAAAGCACCCAGTTCGATAAGATTTTGCGAAGAATAGCGACGATATTATCAGTCGTGATTTTGACTCTGTGTTTAATTTATATCTCTACCGGAATTTTGCTTTCTTTTTACTATGAACCGACAGCAGGCGGAGCTTATAACTCCTTAAAGATGATTAATACACAACTGCCATACGGTTGGTTGTTTTGGAGAGCGCATGATATTGCTGGTAACGCGGTAATTGCGATCGCTCTAATTCAAATTGTGGTGATGTTTTTGGGTCGGCAGTTTCGCAAGAGTTGGCTGGCTGCTTGGATTAGTGCGATTTTGTTAACCCTAAGTGCGATCGGGCTGGATTGGACAGCAATGATTTTAGATTGGACTCAGGAAGGGTACTGGCGTTTTAGCATTGAGCTAGGAACCATCGAAGCCATTCCTTTGATTGGTGGGCAACTGCGCGAAATCCTGACTGGTGGTGGAGCCATTAACACAATTACCGTCGAACACCTTTACACAATCCACAGTTATCTGATTTCGGTAACGACGCTAATTCTCGCCATAGTACATTTGTCTGCTTTACTCTGGCAGGAATGGCAAATGTATCAAGAAGCGCCAAAACCAGAAAGCGAATTTATTCCTTCTCAAGGCTAATAAAGAGTCAAAGAAGAGTAAAAGGGGCAGTGGGTATAAGGAAGAGACAAGGTAAATGGGGGAGACTTGTTCAATAATTTCCCCTTGTCCCCCTTGTCCCCTTACTTCCCCTGCTCCTCTGCTCCCCCGCTCCCCTGCCCCTCTGCCCCAATCCCCTCATCCCCCAGAAGCCTCACTAGTAGAAAGTTGAGATAATTGAGCAAGGGATAGGTCTTCAACCTCTGGTAACTTTTCTAGAGAGAGGGGAGTGGATTGGGTGGCACCAGATAAGCGTTTTAAAAGGCTAGGTCTGGGGTCATGCAATAGATAAATAATGCGATCGCCAATTTCCCAATCTTGGTTTGCTGGCATTACTTGTAAGCGTTCTGCTCGTTCTACCAATAGCGGTATCAAATCCCCAGTCCGAATCTTTTCTTGGATGCGATCGTATTGAGTCGAAAACTCTAACTCATCTAGCGTAGTTGTCCCTAACTTCACTCGTCCATCATTCAAATATTCATTCCAAGTTTTAATTGCTAAGTCTGGAATAAAAGCTTGATTAACTTTATTACTAGTCGAGGTACTCGCTTGCGGATCGCGGGGAAAAACAGCTAAGACGCGTGGGGGTTTAAACTCCTCAGCTGCTCGTTGAGCCAAAACAAAATTCACCTCGCCATTACTTGTCATAGCCAAAAAAGTACCTATAGAGGCAAGTCCGGCCTCTTCTAAAACCGCAGCATCTAGAGCACTACTGGCAATAACCCGGAGATTTTGCGCCTCGGCTTGTACAAGACATTCGGGGTCAGTATCAATCATGACCACGTTTTCTCCCCGCTCTTGAAAGAAGCGGGCAATCAGAAGACTCAAGGGATTACAACCCACAATCACTGCCCCAGTTACGTCCTTGGAGGTGATTTGCAGCCATTTGGCAACCCAGCCAGCTGTTAGCCCTTGGCAGACAACAGTCATGATAATTGTCAGGAATACTAAAGCTTTGATGGAATCACCGCCGTTAATGCCGCGCTGTGTCAGTGAAATCGCAAAAAAAGAAGCTACAGAGGCAGCAACAATTCCTCTCGGAGCAACCCAGCTTAAAAACAGTTTTTGTCGCCAGTTGAGGTCACTGTTCCAGGTACACAAGAGAATATTGATCGGGCGAACGACAAACATTAGTACCAAAACGGTGAATAAACTACCCCAACCCAAAGCAAACACACTGGCAATGGATAGGTCAGCAGCTAATAAGATAAATAGCACCGAGACGCTGAGAATTGTCAGCTGACCTTTAAAGCTGCGTAACAGACGTTCTTCCGGGACTGAGGAGTTAGCAAAGACTGCTCCTGCAACTACTGTTGTCATGACTCCCGATTCACTGCGGATCATCTGCGATAAGGTAAACAAGCTCCAAAGTATCGCCAACACTACTAAGTTTTTTAGCTCAAATGACAGAAAACTGGCGCGTTTGAAAATCAAACTCATCAGATAACCGCCAGCACCACCAATTGCTGCTCCCACACCCAGACGCATCAGTAAGCCAACGATCGCATTAATCGGGTCAGCATCGCCGTTCAAAATCGTATCGAGGACAACGAAGGCGAGGATAGCCCCTACAGGGTCAATTAAAACCCCTTCTCCTTCCAAAAGTGTTGCCACTTGTCGATCTACATTGATTTGTTTGAGCAATGGCCCAACGACGGTTGGCCCTGTCACCACGACTATGGAAGCATAGAGAAAGGCTATGTTCCAGGGAAATTCACCCAGCCAGTGAGCAGCCATACTCCCGCCAAGCAGGGTAATTAGCGTTCCTTGAGTGACGAGCAATTGTAAGCTGACTGAAACTCTACCTAACTCACGCAGATCCAAGTTAAGTCCGCCTTCAAACAAAATGATTGCCGTTGCGAGGGCGACTATAACTTCCAGTCCAGTGCCTAGCGAATGGGGATGCAATAGCCCTATACCATCGGAGCCAAACAAAATGCCCAACAGCAATAACAAGACGATGCTGGGTACACGAAGGTATGCAGCCAGCACTTGGGCGCTAATGCCTGCAAAGACAGCGATCGCCATCTGTATGGTGATTTCAAAAGATGCTTCCATATTGTAGATTTTGAGCGATTTATTTCAAAATCTCTTGTAAAAAACCGTAGATATTAACTCTACAGGGTACAACATCATACCCTTTGTTCCTTGCTGTCTTCAGTGTTTTTTAGAGATGTGTATGCTCCGAAATTCCCGGCGCCCAATGCTGAGACACCCTGCGGCTGACCGCAGAAGCATCTACGAACTTTTTTATCTGTCTCCATATCTTTGTATCTTCTTCAAGCTTTTGCTTCCACCCAGTTTAGCTGCCACAAACTTTTTTTGGCAAAACCTGTTGACAACGGCAAGGAAATTGGTTACCTTATAAAAGGTCTGAGTCCGATGCCCCCATCGTCTAGAGGCCTAGGACACCTCCCTTTCACGGAGGTAACGGGGATTCGAATTCCCCTGGGGGTACTTAAAAAGAATAAAAAGCAAAAGCTTTTTTATTTGAAATTTAGCAATAAAAACCATCATTCAGAAATACATCTGAATGATGGTTTATTGTTGTTATGCATACGGTTCTTTGCTAGCTAGTTCTTCTACACGTTGGTGAATAGCCAAAAGATTTAACCGCAAATCTTTGCTCAGACGATTTTCAATAATTCCCACTGGCATAGTGAGTTTAGGCCAAACTTGAATTGTGTAGGACAGATTTGTTCCTAAAGACTCACCGAAAGAATAAGGCTCTAAGCACCAGCTACCAGAAAAGCCTTTAAAATCTCCCTCTACCATGCGGAAATTAATTGTTTTAGGGAAGCATTCTTCCAAATCTAGAACTACCCGCGCACAAAAGTTGAAATTCAGTAAGCGTTGGGAGCCTACTTGCTCCAGTCGAATTCCACCATCGGGATGCTCGATTAAACAACTCTTGGCCAGGTTGGGGAGGAAGTCTGGTAAGGCTTCATAATTTGTCAAAACCTTCCAGATTTGCTCCACTGGATGGGGAATTTGGACTTTAGCGCTGATTTGCCGCTGCCGCTCTGCTATTTTCTCAATTTGAACTTCTACCTGAGCAAGCAAATCCTCTTCTAGGTTAATGTCATCAGTAGAAGACTGCAAATCAGGGTTCTCTGTTGTGTTCTGTTTTTTAGTCACTTTCAGAATTATGGTTTGCTTTCGTCAGAAAATTGGGGCAGAGTCAAGGTGAAGCAAATTTCGCTCTGTTCAGAATCCGAGATTGGGAGACTTTCAACAGCGATCGCTCCATCTAAATGCTGCACTAAAGACTTGACTAAAGCAAGTCCCAAGCCAGTCCCTGGAGTCCAGCGACCTTTCCCACGGCGGAACTTATCAAAGATGTAGGTCGCTTCTTCTTCAGAGATGGCACGTCCTGTATTCGTCACCTTCATGATAACTTGATCGATTTGCTGATCGACTCGGTGAGACGCTTCAAGCCGAACTATTGTATCAGACTCTGAATATTTACAGGCATTAGTTAATAATTCTTGCAGGATACGGTCAAAACTCTCCAGTTCAGTTTGCAGTTTGAGCGATTCCTCCGGCAAATCTATAGAAATTTTTAATCCTTTTTCGCCAAGTTTTTTCTCAAAAGATGCTGCTATATCCTGAATTCTAGTATTTAAATCTATAGATTCTAATTGTGGGGCTTCGTGAGGCGATTCTAGCTTTTGGAGTGTCAACAAGTCATTAATCAAGTTGATTTCTTTTGAACATTCCTGCTCAAGAATATCCAGATATCTACCCTGACGCTCTGGCGCTATTCCTGGCAAACGCAAGTTTTTTATTGACATCAGCATATTTGTCAAAGGATAGCGTAGGCGATCGCTCATATTACTCAAAAATTCATCTTTGAGTTCATTAAGTTTCCGCAGCTGCTCGACATACTGCCGGGTTCTTTCATGCAATTTCGCTTGGAGTTCTATACTACTCTGGAGTTTCGCCGTCCGATCGTCTACCAAAGTTTGCACTTGACGCAATGTCTGTGACTGAATGATGGCGTTACTCATTTGAGCGCAAACCATTTCCACAAGATTTAATTCTTCTGGTTGCCAATTGCGAATCACAGCTTGCTGTAGCACCAAGAAGCCTAAAATTTTACCTTGACTTTCCAATGGCACTAAAAGTACCGCAGGCAATTTCTCTATCGCAAATAATGGAGCAGCTGTTAAGGTATCGTTTTGATCTGTATAGTCATCGAAGATAACTGGTTTTCCAGAATCCATGAAGGCACGTTGGCATAAACCACAGTCTGAAATCAAGAAAGACTCAGCTAAGGTGTCTGGTTTACTAGTACCAGAATTTTGTGTTTCTCTAGCCCATTGGGCGATTACACTAGCTTTCGCTTTGGGGATTTGTTTTTTAGCTTGAGTCTTAAATAGTGGATCTGTATATTTTAGTAAGATGAGCAAACCCCGATCTGCCTGTAGAGATTCGGCTGTTGAAGCGATAACTAACTGAAGCATTTGATTTAGCTCCAAGTTGCTACGACTCAATATGGTTAATTGCTTGATCAAGCTTTGATGGTGCTTGCTTTTTTGCAGGGACTGCTCTTGATGAGTAATTTGTTGAGCTTGTGCCACTCCAGAAAAAGCGATCGCGCAAGCCGACTCCACTTCTTTGAGCAATTGTTTTTCTGATTCACTCCATTCATAAGGTTGGAATTTAATCAGATTAATCACTCCATTATTATTGCCACCAAACCGAGTCGGAATTGCCAAAACCGCTTTTATCGGTAGTGGTAAATATTGACACCCAACTACCAGACTATTTTGAATTATGGAAATGTCTTCAATAGTCAATGGTTGGGCAGCACATTGTAGCACTGGCGAGTGCATAAGCAACTGTTCCATCGAAAACATTTCTTCTGGGTGTGGCAACCCTAGATACTCATCAGCACACCAATTAGTCGTAGTTGTTTCGTCTGATGTCTCACCCGCCACAGAAACCAAGCAGCAGCAATCCACTTGAAAAGCAACTCCTAGCAATTGGGCAATCTCTTGCAGCATCAAAGCCGTAGCAGAGTTATTAGCAATGATTTGGTTAATCTTTTGTACCAACTCGCGGGCAGGTTCTTCCTGATGCTGCATCAGCTTGACTTGATAAGGTTGTAGTCGATCTATGTCATCTACGTAATGTGGCAGCGATGATAAAGGCTTTTTCATTTCTAGCACGCCCTCGGATAGTAACCCCATTGTTCTTGCACCCAACCTCTTGGCATATTCTTCACCGTTAGTTGTGTTGCTATACCCTGATAATTGACAAATTTTGTGTGAATACTTTCTCTCACCTGTTATAGCCCTTTTCTATATCAGATGGCCAAATTTCCACCACATCAAGCAAATTGCTACATTGGAACATAAGTAATAAAATACTCAAAATATCCTATAAATGCTTAAGTTAGCTTATTTTTAACTGCACTGTCTGGAAATAATTTACTAACTTTATCCTGTCTGTAAGTATACATAAACCGTAATTTCTCTGGAATTACAGCAAAATTCCCCTTTTAAGCGCGTAAAATTACGTAACTTGCTTTATAAAGCTTTATTACATTCCTTGAAAAAACTGGTAGGTTTAACAAGCTACTCCTCGATCTCCGTAACTCTCAGTAAAATATCAACAAAAGTAAAGGAGGCACGAGGAGCTTGTTCTTGCAGTGTAGGCTTCTCTTCTCTAAAAAAGGCTGCATCAACGAGACGCACTCGTGTTCAGACCCGATCTACACTGATAGCGTAACTATGGTAGCGAGTTCATAAGCGTCTTGTTCCCAACTTATGGCAGAAATTTGGAGTAGAGCTTAAATATAAATAAATTCTTGCTCGCTAGAGATTGCAGCTGTTCTGGCTAAATGGTGAATGCAGCCCAGTTATTAGTAAAAATAACTAGGCTGCATTCGTCTGAATATAAAAAACTACATCTATTTTCAGAACTATATTTTTTAAAGTAGTAACAGCATTTTGTACTCCCTGCTGGTAGGGCGGGCTAGATGCCCTCCCCACACCAGGTTTCAAAATAGACGAAGTTTATCCAGCCAAGCTCTCGACACTCAGAGGAACCATATCGCCATTCCTCGTTAGTCCTAACAACATCGGTTCTTGGGGTTGAATTAGTTGACCTGTAAGCACACAGCGTTCTTCTTGTTGAGCTGTGGCAGCTATGCTAGCTCGAATGTCGGATCGCGAAAATCGAGGCTTCCACTCACCTGATTTTTGCTGGACATAATTCCAAAGGATATCTCGGATCAGAGCTTGATATCCCTGATTCCCAGCTATTTCTTTGAGTTTATCTTTGAGTTCCCGTTCTAGGCGAATGCTGGTAACTTCCATATCGGTGGTTGGGGTGCGAGCGATCGTATGCATCAGTTTTTCTCCTTAAAGGTATAGACAGGATAGTAATACAAGTGTAGTATGTTTAAAGGAATGTTCAATAGGTGAAATTTTCTGTGAAATCAATCTACCCCATCTCTACTTCAATTTTGTGTGCCACCAATTGCCGAACCAATTGGGAATCAGCTGCTATGGAAGTGGAGTATTTATTTATGGGCGATAGTAGCCGAAATCATAGGCAAATCACAGAAGGTAATGATGATTATAAGTATGTAGCCATTAGTGCACTATTTGCAAAACCACAACTAAATCAAAAAAGCGGGGGGTACGGGCGAAGGAATCCTGTACCGATATGAGACCAGAAAATTTTCCGGTCAATTCTAACCCCCGCTTCACCGAAAACTTGAAGCGGGGGTTTTTTTATAAGGAGTTAAGCTGTGACGATATCTCCCATGCGCGGCGCGAACGCAATGCAAGTGTTAGAGCAATCTGTGGTGGTGTTTTCTCAAAATTACTTGCCACTATGTCGGGTCAATATCAAGCGGGCGATTGTGCTGTTAGTAACCAACAAGGCGCAACCGTTGGGTTTTACCACAGAAAGCGGATGGCAAGTTCACTCACCCAGTTTGGTAATTGATGTGCCAAAACATATTCGCTTGACAATCACTTCTAATGAGCGGATGTGGAAAGTTCCGCCAGTGAATCGGCGAGAAGTATTGCGACGAGACCATCACAGTTGCCAATATTGTGGCAGCAGCAAACATCTAACACTAGATCATGTGATGCCACGTTCTAAAGGCGGTTCTCACACTTGGGATAACGTAGTCGCAGCTTGTGAAAGATGTAACTCCTGTAAAGGCGATCGCACCCTGTTTGAAGCTGGTATGCAACTGCGTACCAAACCAAAAGCGCCAATCCACCCCGCGATTTCTTTTGCTGAACAGTTTTGGATAGATATGCAAGCAAACCTGGAATAACAGGAGAGCATAAGGAATGCTGAAATTAACTTACACTGAAAGCAGTTTTGATTTGGAATGTGTCACTCTGTCGCTAGAAGAATGGGTAGCGCAACGAGTGATTTTAGCCCTGCGAGTTGGGCAAAGTTTGTGCATTGAACCCAGTACCGCTTCCTTTTTGCTTCCTGTTGATTTACCAGGAGTAGAAGTACTCAGGGCTGAGGTAAAAAGAGATGACAGAGAAATCATTGCCCTCTGTGCGTGCGATGCCGAATATATGGAAGTCACCCTGCGGGGTTCTTGGCTATCAGCTAGTTCTAAGGATTCTGTCGGTGTGTTTGTCACCACTATGAGCGATCGCGCTGAGTTCTTTTTGCACAAACTTTGGCAGGAAGCTCAATCTTGTGCTTCTGTCATGAGCGAATAAACCAAATAGTCGGGTGACTCAATTTTGGATTTTGGATTTTAGATTTTAGATTTGTTCTCACGTTGAAATTCGGGGGTAACTCTTGGAGACCTGCGAGAACAAACATTTTGGGATTTCGGATTACTCAATCCAAAATCCCAAATTTAAAATCTAAAATCAGGTGAGGAGAATTTCTCACCCTTTATTGCGTCATTTTTAGTAGTTCAGGAATTGTCACAAATCGGTAACCTTGCTGTTTGAGTCCGCTGATGATTTGTGGCAAAGCTTCTACAGTTCTTTGGCGATCGCCACCACCATCATGCATTAAAACAATAAAACCAGGTTTCGCGCCTTTGAGGACATTATTTACAAATGCCTGCGGTTTGGCATGAGGATCGGTATCAGCGGAAGTTAGCGACCACATAATTACAGTATCTTTCTGGCTTTTGGCGTAAGCGGCTAGTCCATTATTTAAAAAGCCTCCAGGAGGACGAAACAGAGAAGTTTTGACTCCTGTAATTTTGTATATCAGATCGGCTGTGCGATCGATTTCACTTTTAGCTGTGGCTTCATCCATTCGCCGATACCAATGATGCCAAGTATGGTTGCCAATGGCGTGTCCCTCAGCTACTTCACGCTTGGCTAAGTCTGGATTTGCTTGTAAAGCTTGTCCTACCCAAAAGAATGTGGCTTTAACATCATTTTGCTTCAAGATATCCAGCATTTCTAGGGTTGTCTTTGGCCATGGCCCATCATCAATGCTGAGAGCAATAACCTTTTCGTTGTTGCTGGGTTGCACCTTATAAACTGTTTTTCCCTGAAATTTATCTGGGACTGTAAAAGTAGGGTTTTCTACTTTGGCTGATGGCGGTAATTGGGCATTCATTTGGCCCTTTGCTGGATCTTGAAGTGCAGTATGGATTTTGCTTAGTGGCTGGTTCAATCCCGATTGTGGGGAGATACCTGGAGCAATACTACAAGCTGTAATACTAGAGGCGATCGCGACAAAACTAATTATCTGTTGTCGCTTGAAGGAGTTGTCTGTCACGTCAGGCTTTTAAAGATTCACCCAATCATAAGCTGTAGTTTGATTTTTCAGAGGGTTTAGCAAGCTCAAATATAAGTGCAGCAGCTTTTATAGACAATTTCAAAAAAACTTTCTGAAACCCCTTGACACCTCTTGTAGTATTTTGTAGTATATTTGTAGTGAGTCGAAAGACAAAGCTTCTCAAAAGTTAAATTTATGTTCTACATCCAACTAAAGGACAGGCGTTGGAATAAACCAAAGTCTCCAAATAACAAAGCTGCTACTTGCAAACCATCGGAAGTAGAGGCAATAAACGAAAAAAGTTCTAAGTTTGCACTCATCAAAACCACTGAATACATCCGTAATACACAACAGGTTTGCTACCTAGAGTTTCGGTTGTTTTCCTAACAGTAAAAAGTCAATTTTCTGAACCTTGAAAACTGAATAAGAAATGGGCAAGTTCACCAACAAAACATGTGCCTAAAAACCTAAAATTTTAGGCACAGATTCTCAAAATCGGGGTGTAGCTCAATTGGCTAGAGCGTTCCGTTGTCTGCGGAAATGTTGCGGGTTCAAGTCCCGTCACCCTGGTTGCAGTCCCGTAGGCGAATAGTTTAAGCCGTCAGCCTCTCAAGCTGAAGATTGCGAGTGCAAATCTCGTCGGGACTCCCAAATGGCTGAGTAGCCAAGTGGTCGAAGGCGTCGGTCTGCAAAACCGACATCGTGAGTTCAAATCTCACCTCAGCCTTTGGTGCCGCAGTGTAGCTTAACGTAAAGCCCCCGGCTCATAACCGGGTCGATGCGGGTTCAAGTCCCGCCACTGCTACCAAATGCAGGGATGGTGTAACGGTAACACCTCGTGACTCCAAATCCGATGTTCTAGGTTCAAATCCTAGTCCCTGCGTCAGAGAATTTTAGATTTTGGATTATAGATTTTGGATTAAATTTTTTAATCTAAAATTCAAAATTTAAAATCTAAAATTCTCTCAATTCTGCCCTCGTGGACAAATGGTTAAGTCAGTGTTCTTTCAAAGCACAGATGCGAGTTCAATTCTCGTCGAGGGAATGATTATGGGTCGGTGGCCGAGTCTGGTTGAAGGCGACAGTCTGTAAAACTGTTCTTATTTGCACGCAGGTTCAAATCCTGCTCGACCCACTGGGGAGAGGTGGCTGAGTGGCTCAAAGCGTCCTCCTGCTAAGAGGAAACGGGTAGTTAATATCCGTCGCAGGTTCAAATCCTGTTCTCTCCGTTTTGAGAGTGTGGTGTAACTGGATAACATCTCAGTCTACGAAACTGAAGACGTGAGGGTTCAAATCCCTCCACTCTCGTTACATGGGAGAGATGATGGAGTGGCTGATTCGAGTTGAATTAAACCAGTCCAATGGGTAAAACCTATCTCTCCTTCTTATCCCTCGGTAGCTCAGTTGGTAGTTAGCGCCTGTCTGAAGAACAGGAGGTCGTCGGTTCGATTCCGACCTGGGGGGCTTCGTTGCCTCATAGCTCAATGGTAGAGCAAGCGGCTGTTAACCGCGCGGTTGTAGGTTCGAGTCCTACTGAGGCAGCCATTCATTGCCGGGTGGACGAATTGGTAAGTCGCATTGCTCTGAACGATGAGGTTGCAGGTTCAAACCCTGCCCTGGCAATAAAGCCCTGTGGTGTAATTGGCAACATAGCGCCCTTTGAAGGCGAAGATTCCAGGTTCGAGTCCTGGTGGGGCTGCCAAACTTGCTCTTGTAGCCCAACTGGAAGAGGCTGCCGTCTCAAAAACGGTATGTTGTGGGTTCGATTCCCACCAAGAGTACCAAAATTTGCTCCTGTAGCCCAATTGGAAGAGGTGGCAGACTTAAAATCTGTTTAGTTGTGGGTTCGACTCCCACCAGGAGTACCAACGGGGTGTAGCGCAGCTTGGTAGCGCGTCTGCTTTGGGAGCAGGATGTCGCAGGTTCAAATCCTGTCACCCCGATATGCCCTTGTGACGGAACTGGCATACGTGCTGGAATCAGAGTCCAGATTTTACAGGTTCAAATCCTGTCAGGGGTACTAAGCTCTCGTGGCGGAATGGAAGACGCACTAGACCGAGGATCTAGTTTTTTGCAGGTTCAAATCCTGTCGAGAGTACCAAAATATCTGGGTGTGGCGCAGTTGGGAGCGCGGGAGTTTCGGGAACTCCAGGTCGTAGGTTCAAATCCTGCCAGGACTACCAAATCTTGGGAGTGTAGCTCAATGGAATAGAGCTTCGAGCTTCTACCTCGAAAGTTGTGGGTTCAAGTCCTACCACTCCCGCTTGAAAATGTCTTTAATTTTGAATTTTGAATTTTGAATTTTTATGGGGTCATAGCTCAAATGGCTAGAGCGCCTGCCTTGCAAGCAGGAGGTTATGGGTTCAATTCCCATTGATTCCACTGATGGTGTCTGAAGCCAAAGTGGTCGAGGCGCTGGTTTGTGGAACCAGTCAAAGCGGGTTCAAGCCCCGTCAGACACCCTTGAATGGAAGATGCTGCTGAATGGACGGCAACTGGTCTTGAAAACCAGGGTATGGGCAACTGTAGGGGTTCGATTCCTCCATCTTCCACCTATCCACCTGGAGCCGAAAAGCGAGGCGCTGTGCTGATAACACAGAAATAGGAGGGGCAGTACCTCCCTGGTGGATTTATATCTAATGTTGGTATTACAAATCGCACTTGCTCATTTCTTTTTCAAATTAACTAGGGTGGTTGGCATACCGGCTGTGCAGCGGGCTTTTAACCCGCAGAAATAGGTTCGACCCCTATACCACCCACTAAACAATTAAAAATTTAAAATTTAAAATTCAAAATTAAGAAATGCAATCTTAGTTAGCCTTTTGGCAATCGCTAACATGCAACTTGAATGTACTTGGGTTATGAATAGCAACTAGCGATCGCTAGTTGAGCATGTTGCAATAATACATCTTTATCCAAAGTATGTACGGGATATTGCGGTGTTACTGCCAGTAGTTTCTCAATTCTTTCTCTGGCTGCTTCTACGACTGCTTCATCTAAGCTACCGTTACTGAGCGAATCAGCAAAATCTTCAGCAATCCGATAAGTTCTTTCTATAGATGATGAATTAATATTACGCGACACAATAAACAGATCGCAGCCTGCATTAAATGACCGCGCCACAGTACCAGCTTTCATAAACATATCTGAGATCGCTTTCATATCCAAATCATCAGATACAACTACTCCTTCAAAGCCAAGTTCCTCTCTAAGTATGGTTTTGAGGATAGCCTGAGAAAGCGTTCCTGGGACATCAGGATCTATTCTGGGAAATAAGATATGGACAGTCATAATCAAAGGAATTTGTACTTCGATTAAGGCTTTGAAAGGTATAAGTTCTCGAAGTCGCAGGTCTTCTAGAGTTAAATTCAGTATTGGTAGCTCAATGTGAGAGTCTTTACTGGTGTCCCCATGTCCGGGAAAGTGTTTAGCACATCCCAAAATTCCTGAATCTCGAAGTCCAAGGTAATAGTCACGCGCACCTTGAGTAGCAGTTTCGGGTGTGTTACCAAAGGCGCGAGACCCAATCACGGGGTTATCGGGATGGGAAAAAATATCTGCTACAGGTGCCCAAGATAAATTGATTCCCAGTGATTTTAGTTCTACTGCCGTGGCTTTTGCTACTTCGTAAGCGTGCGATCGCAGCAATAAAGCATGAGGAAAGCGGGTAATCGGCGGTGGTGTACGAATTACACGACCTCCTTCATGATCGAGAGTGAAGAACATGGAATCACGTTCAGTATATTCTCGGATTTGCCTGTTTAAATCTTTAAAGCTTTCCAGCCAAATCTGATATGGGGTGCCATCCAAAAAGTTCTTAGCAAAAAAGATCGCCCCAATCGGCTTTAATTCATTGAGTGCGCGTTTATCGTCATCGCTTAATGTAGTGCCGGAAATACCTAAAATTAAGTGATGTCCAAAGCGCCTTAGCTCCTGCGATACACCCATAATCTTTTACCTATTAAGTTGTGCAGTAAACAACTTGGTTGTTCAATCTAGAGGACATAAACATTTATCCTACACCCTTATCGGGAGAGGAAAGTTTTCTTTAAGTAATGCCCCAGATGTTTATTAATAGCAAATACACAAATTAGCCAATAAATCAACTCCTTTCAGACAACTTTTAAAATTAGCTATTTTCAGTCAAAGGAAATACTTTTGTTTCCCTAAATCACTTGCATGTAAATATAGATAAAGTGCGCGCCACAAAGCCATTGCCAACAATGGTATTGGCAATTTGCTTGGGCAAGTGCGCGTAGGTAAAATTCCCTTTGGCAAAAGTTTTTTGGGGAAGCGATCGCACAATAACTGCCAAATGTAACGGATTGCAACGTATAATGAAAACGATAAAACGGTTAAGAAATATTGAAGAGCAGTAGGGTTACATGCGAGTAGCGATCGCGGGAGCGGGACTAGCAGGACTTTCCTGCGCGAAATATCTTACAGACGCAGGTCACACACCCATTGTCTTGGAACGTCGAAACGTTCTAGGCGGTAAAGTGGCCGCGTGGAAAGATGCTGATGGAGACTGGTACGAAACAGGTCTGCACATCTTTTTTGGCGCATATCCGAATATGTTGCAGTTATTCAAAGAACTGGACATTGAAGATCGATTGCAGTGGAAAGAACACACAATGATCTTCAACCAGCCAGATGCACCAGGTACTTACAGTCGCTTCGATTTCCCAGATTTGCCAGCACCAATTAATGGTATAGTGGCGATTCTGCGAAACAACGACATGCTGACATGGCCAGAAAAAATCCGCTTTGGCATCGGATTATTGCCGGCCATGATTCAGGGGCAAAAGTACGTTGAAGAAATGGACAAATATTCCTGGACAGATTGGCTGCGTAAACACAACATACCAGAACGGGTCAATAAAGAAGTTTTTATTGCTATGGCCAAGTCGCTGAACTTCATCGGGCCAGATGAAATTTCGGCAACCATTCTTTTAACTGCCCTCAATCGTTTCCTCCAGGAAAAAAAAGGCTCGAAAATGGCCTTTCTGGATGGTTCGCCAACAGAACGATTGTGTCAGCCTCTAGTGGATTACATCACCGAACGCGGTGGAGAAGTCCGTTTGAATGCCCCTTTAAAAGAGATTTTGCTAAACGCCGATGGTAGCGTCAAAGGTTACTTGATGCGGGGGTTGAATGGAGACGAAGATGAAGTTTTCACGGCGGATTTGTATGTATCTGCCATGCCGGTTGACCCTCTGAAGGTGATTTTGCCAGCACCTTGGAAAGAAATGGAGTTTTTCCAAAAGCTAGACGGGTTGGAAGGCGTACCTGTGATTAACGTGCATTTGTGGTTCGATCGTAAACTTACGCAAATTGATCACTTGCTATTCTCGCGATCGCCCCTCCTAAGCGTTTATGCTGATATGAGCAATACCTGCCGTGAATACGCCAACCCCGAACGCTCAATGCTGGAATTAGTTCTAGCCCCGGCAAAAGATTGGATTGCCAAATCCGATGAGGAGATTGTGGCTGCAACTATTGCCGAGTTAGAAAAACTCTTCCCCGACCACTTTGGGGGAGACAATCCAGCAACATTGCTGAAATCTCATGTGGTGAAAACGCCCCGTTCAGTTTACAAAGCGACCCCTGGTCGTCAACAGTACCGTCCCTCGCAAACAACCCCCATCAGTAACTTTTATCTCTCAGGGGATTACACCATGCAACGCTACTTAGCCAGTATGGAAGGTGCCGTACTTTCTGGTAAGCTGACAGCGCAGGCGATTTCTGAGGCCCTCCCGGTAGCAAATTCCTCAAACCTGCAAACGCTCACCCGACCGCCCGCAACGAATGCTGCAACTGCCTGATTCCCCGCCGCGCATGAAAACGCTGGTCTCTGTAGACGAGTCATACAAACTTTGTCGGCATCTCACAGCAAAGTATGCCAAGACTTTTTACCTGGGTACTTTGCTTATGAGTCCGGTAAAACGTCAATCTATTTGGTCAATTTACGCTTGGTGTCGCCGTACAGATGAATTGGTGGATGGCCCCGCATCTGCTATTACCACGCCAGAAACCCTAGACCTATGGGAACAGCAGCTGGAATCGATTTTTGCGGGGCGTCCATTAGAAAATTACGATGTAGCTTTAGTTGATACCCTCCAGCGCTTTCCGATGGACATTCAGCCATTTCGGGATATGATTGCCGGTCAGCGCATGGACTTATATCGCAGTCGTTATGAAACCTTTGAGGATTTATACCTCTACTGTTACCGCGTTGCTGGCACTGTTGGCTTAATGTCAACATCAGTTATGGGTGTGGATAACACCATATATGCAGCACCGTGGCAACAGAACAAACAACCTTATATTCCCATAGAAGAAGCGATCGCTCTCGGAATTGCCAATCAACTCACCAACATCTTGCGGGATGTGGGAGAAGATGCCAAACGCGGACGGATTTACATTCCCCTAGAAGACTTGGCAAAATTCAACTATACCGAGCAAGACTTCTTCAAAGGTGTGGTAGATGAGCGTTGGCGGGCATTGATGCGCTTTCAAATTGATCGCGCCCGTCAATTTTACACCACATCCGACCAGGGAATTACTTATTTAGCATCCGATGCCCGTTGGCCTGTATGGGCAGCATCAATGCTGTACGGTCAAATTTTGGAGGCGATTGAAGGTAACGATTACGATGTATTCAGTCAGCGGGCTTTCGTTCCCCAGTGGAAAAAGTTACGCACCTTGCCCATAGCTTGGATGCGATCGCAAGTCCTTTAAAAAATTAGTCATTTGTCCCTAGTCTTTAGTCATCAGTGTTTTATAGATAACCAACGACGAATGACCAATGACAAATGACTATTGACTCTTAAGAGCAAGTCTGGTAACATTGATATTCGTGAGTCAGGAGAGGTGGCTGAGTGGTCGAAAGCGGCAGATTGCTAATCTGTTGTACGGCAGGCAACTCCGTACCGAGGGTTCGAATCCCTCCCTCTCCGTTTTTCAGCTTTTGATACACAGAGTATATTCTGTGTAAAAAAGAAATACTAATATCGGCGTAAATATTTCTACTCCTAAAGATAGATGATATGATCTATCTTTTGGAATCTTGATAAGATCCAGCTAAGTTACAAATCTAGTTTGGATTTTATTTTTAGGCTCCTAAGTGTTTTGAGGAGTGAAAGTAATTTATGAGAAAAATTAGTGCCGCCTTAAGTTTAAGTATAGCTACCCTTGCGGCTGGGTTTCTACTTGGGGCTTGTGGTGATAACAGTAACCCCAACGGCACAGCTAACAACGGAAGTACCGCAACTCCAGCGGCAAACTCAACTACTACAAGCAGTGCTAAAGGACTAAAAATTGGTTCCCTGTTACCGACGACAGGCGATTTGGCTTCTGTAGGACAGCAAATGTTAGGTTCCATACCTTTACTGGTGGATACGGTCAACGCTTGCGGTGGGGTAAATGGCGAACCTGTTACTTTAGTGCAAGTAGATGACCAAACCGACCCAAAAGCTGGAGCTGCCGGTATGACCAAACTAGCAACTTTAGATAAAGTAGCAGGTGTAGTTGGCTCCTTTGCCAGTAGCGTTTCTAGTGCAGCAGTCTCCATTGCCACACCAAATAAAGTCATGCTGGTTTCTCCTGGTAGTACCAGTACCGTGTTTACCGAAAAGGCACAAAAAGGCGACTATAAAGGCTTTTGGGCACGTACAGCTCCTCCCGATACCTACCAAGCACTAGCCTTAGCCCAACTTGCTAACAAAAAAGGTTTCAAGCGAGTTTCTACAGTCGTGATTAATAACGATTATGGCGTAGGGTTTGAAAAAGCATTCGTGCAAACTTTTGAAAAATTGGGTGGAACTATAGTTAATAAAGATAAGCCTGTCCGCTACGATCCAAAAGCCCAGACATTTGATACAGAAGCGGCTGCTGCTTTTGCTGGGAAGCCAGATGCAGTCCTAGCTGTAATGTATGCGGAAACTGGTAGTCTGTTCTTGAAAGCCGCCTATCAGCAAGGTGTGGCGAAGGGAGTACAGATTCTGCTGACAGATGGGGTAAAATCACCTACTTTTCCCGAACAAGTTGGCAAGGGCGATGATGGTAAATATATTTTAACTGGAGCGATCGGTACAGTACCGGGTTCCGATGGTAAAGCACTAGAAGCTTTCAACAAACTGTGGAAGGATAAAAAAGGTGGTGCGCCAGGGGAATACGCTCCTCAAGCTTGGGATGCAGCTGCTTTATTAACATTGGCGGCGCAAGCTGCTAAGGAAAATACAGGCGTTGGTATAGCCAGCAAAATTCGGGAAGTTGCTGATGGCCCTGGCACAGAAGTTACCGATGTCTGCGAGGGACTAAAGTTACTTAAAGATGGTAAAAAGATTAACTACCAAGGAGCTAGCGGCAATGTAGATGTTGATGCTAACGGCGATGTCGTTGGTGTATACGATGTTTGGACAGTAGGAGACGATGGCACAATTAAGGTGATTGACAAAGTTACCCCTAAGTAGAAGTTAGGAGTCAAGAGTCAAGAGTGAAGAGTTATGAGTTATGAATTAAGAATTAGGAGTTAGGAGTGAAGAGTTATGAGTTATAAGTGAAACATTACGAACTCTTAACTTCTAACTCATAACTCCTAACTCTTAACTTTTAAAGCCCACTGAAGTTGTAACCAACTCCTAATAACAAGCCCACATCAGTTTGATCGAAGAATCCGGCATTGATAGCAGCTGTTGCCGTAAATTGAGAAGTTAGAGGCACATCTATCCCACCAGACACCAAAAAGGCAAATTGCGAATCATCACCAGTTTTATAAGCTGCACCTACTCCGACGTAAGGTGCGATCGCTAATGGTTCGCTAAAAGCATCTGCTGGTTTAAAGGTAAAATCGTAGGTGATCGGAAGTAGAACTGTGGTGTTATCCCCAAATATGGCTGAGGGTCGTATTGATATAGAATTTGTCAGTCCGATTTTACTGACTACGGCAAAGTTACCATCGCCTAAAGACGTGTCACCACCACTCAAACCAATGTTAGCAGCGACGCCCAGATAGCTACTACCACCACTGGTAGTTCTACCTAAATCAATATCTGATTGCGCCACTTTGGTAGCAGATGGTTGAGCAGGAGTTTGAGAAGTCGGTTGTACAGGTTCAGAGGTTAGCGTTGCAGATGAGGTCGCCACTGTGCCTGGAACAGGTGTAGGTGTTAAACTAGCGTTTTTCTGTATCGCAGCGTTAGGCGATTGCTCTACCTTAGTTAAATTTGTGACTGTAAAAGTTTCAGTTGTTTCTGTAGAGAGGTTTTGGCTAAACTCGTTGGGAGACGCTACGGTTGCGGAAGGTTCAGTTAATGGCTGATTGCTCAACTTGTTTACTGTCTGGGCGCTTGCAGATAAACCGCTACTGAGAAATGTAAGAGCAGCTATACTTGGCAACCAAAAAACACCTTTACGAAGAAAAATAGTATTCACGTTCACTCCTAAAACAATGTTGCCACGAAAAATAAAGGTTTTTGTTGATTTAAATCAACAAATTCGGGCAATATTCAAAATTTAACATCAAAAAATCGGTTTTACATCCTGAATTTCCTTGATTTCTCTAGTTAATATTTACTAGCAAAAAATTAAATTTTATAGTAATCCTGAATCACTCGCGAAAAACAGGATACCCAACAACTTTTACAAAATCATGGATTTGTGGGTTGTAATTTTCACAAATTAAATAAAATTGATATATTTATTTGAAATATCCTGAATTTGATAGATGACAAATAGTCTCTTTGCTTAAAAGCAAGATAGTGTTTGTTAAGGAGGCGATGCCCACAGCGGGCTGCGCCAACGCGATTGCCATCTCTTCCATGAACGAAAGAAGTTTGTTAACATAACTGCCTTGCCATTAAAGGTAGCTAGATTGTGAAGTGATATTACAAAGCTTGCAAAAATATTTAGAAATTGCCTACAAGGCAAACATAGTTCTAACGTAGAACCTATTAGGAGAGACTTGAGGCAAATGTGATGAGCGAAAATAATATTCAAAAGTACCGGTTTGTCTGTACCCTGACTTTCGGTGATATCTACGGTCAAATAATTGTTTGGTTGATTACAATTACCCTAAGTTTGGCATCAGCCTTGGCGTTAATGGGTGCCAAGCGGCCCGTGTACGCTTTAGCAACAGCGGGTCTTGTTGTTCTGCTATCGCTACCTTTCTTGTTGTTCGCGTTTGTCACTACCTTGTTAAATCATATTGAAGTCAGTCCTGTAGGGCCAGGAACCAAAATGGAACCCATACCAGGTAATGTCTCTCAGCAACAACCTGTACAAGCAACTAGCTAAACAGTTAGGAGTTATGAATTATGAGTTATGAGTCACTTCATCTGTGCCATAACTCTTTTAGGACTTACGCACACTTTACGAATTCTTGGCGTCTTGGCGTCTTAGCGGTTCGACAAATTAAGCTTTTGGGCGATTTTTGCGTAAGTCCTATCTTTGTTTTTAACTTTTCACTCCTAATTTCAAAATTTGTTACAACGTCCCTGTATAGAAGCAGGGAATTTTTTTGTAGAGATGCTACTGCTACAACCCACTAGCTCATTAATCACGTCTCTACAATAGAACAGCAGTGGTTTGCAATCAGTGGGGTAATTATGCTGGAACACGATGTGATTATTGTCGGGGGCGGATTGGCGGGATGTCGCGCTGCTGTAGAAATTGCCCGCACTGACCCTAGTTTAAATATTGCTGTGGTTGCTAAAACGCACCCAATTCGTTCTCACTCGGTTGCAGCTCAAGGTGGTATGGCTGCATCGCTGAAAAATGTTGATTCCGAAGATAGTTGGGAAGCACACGCTTTTGATACTGTCAAGGGTTCTGATTACTTGGCAGACCAAGACGCTGTAGCGATTCTCGCCCAAGAAGCGCCGGATGTGGTGATTGACTTGGAACATCTCGGCGTTTTGTTCTCTCGCTTACCCGATGGGCGCATTGCCCAAAGGGCTTTTGGCGGACATTCTCACAACCGCACTTGTTACGCTGCTGACAAAACCGGTCATGCGATTTTGCACGAATTGGTTAACAATTTGCGGCGTTATGGGGTGCAAGTTTATGAAGAGTGGTACGTGATGCGTCTCATTTTAGAAGAAAATGAGGCTAAGGGTGTGGTCATGTTCCATCTTTTGGATGGACATATCGAGGTGGTGCGGGCTAAGGCGGTGATGTTTGCCACCGGGGGCTATGGTCGCGTTTATAACACTACCTCCAATGATTACGCTTCTTCGGGTGATGGTTTGGCAATGACTGCGATCGCAGGTTTGCCCCTCGAAGATATGGAATTTGTGCAGTTTCATCCCACTGGTTTATATCCTGTAGGGGTACTGATTTCGGAAGCGGTACGGGGAGAAGGGGCGTATCTGATTAACAGTGAAGGCGATCGCTTTATGGCGAATTATGCACCCAGTCGCATGGAACTAGCTCCTCGTGATATTACCTCACGAGCGATCGCTTACGAAATTCGCGCTGGACGTGGTATTCATCTCAATGGCAATGCTGGTGGCCCCTTTGTCTATCTGGATCTGCGCCATCTGGGCAAAGAAAAAATTATGAGTCGTGTTCCCTTTTGTTGGGAAGAAGCCCATCGTTTAGTAGGTGTTGACGCAGTAACTCAACCGATGCCAGTCCGCCCGACAATTCACTATTGTATGGGTGGTATCCCAGTTAATACCGATGGTCAAGTTCGCAGTAGTGGTGATGGTTTAGTTGATGCTTTCTTTGCGGCTGGTGAAACATCTTGTGTTTCTGTACATGGTGCAAATCGTTTGGGGAGTAATTCACTACTGGAGTGTGTAGTTTATGGTAAGAGAACTGGAGCTGCGATCGCCAAATTTGTGCAAAAACGTAAGTTACCTTCTGTAAATGAGCAACGGTATCTAACAGAAGCCCAGCAACAAATTCAAGCTTTGCTAGAACAACCAGGACAGTACCGCATTAACCAAGTCCGTGAAGCTTTTCAGGATTGTATGACTGATTATTGCGGTGTTTTCCGCACTGAGGCATTAATGACTGAAGGTTTGCAGAAATTAGAAGAAATACAACAAAAATACCCGCAAATTTATTTAGATGACAAAGGTAGTTGCTGGAATACGGAACTCGTGGAAGCTTTGGAATTGAGAAGTTTGATGGTAGTAGGACAGACTATTTTGGCATCAGCTTTAAATCGCCAAGAAAGTCGTGGCGCTCATTTCCGCGAAGATTATTCCCAGCGAGATGATACTAACTTTCTCAAACACACAATGGCTTACTATTCACCAGCCGGAATTGATATTCAATATCGACCGGTAGCGATTAATATGTTTGAGCCAAAAGAGCGGAAGTATTAGCCAAAGGTAAATTTATATGAGAAATCGAGGTGATTACAAAAATTTTGTTCACCTCGATTAAAAATATGAAATTGTTAAGTTATCAATCAGAACTTAATTGTTTCTGAATTACAGCAATTATTTTTTCTTCCCAAGCCGGATCGTTTAATTGTATTGTAGCATCACGATGACGAGATTTTCGTCTATCCATGTAAGCATAAAAGGCTTCCTTATCATCCTTGTGGGTGATAAAGTAACTTTTTAGCTCTTGGTCGCTCATTGCTGCATAGTTTACCTTATTCATGGTTCTGTACTACCATCTGGTGTAATTTCTAGCTTTATTTCTTCATTTTGCCCAGCTAATATAAAGCCCAAAAGATAGCGAATTAACAGAGAAAATCTTTTGAGTGTAGAGTTAGCTACAGAAACTACCCTCAAGCATCTAAGATATTATTGATCCGAAAAAAACTAATTATACGATTACATTTGCTAAATCCCAGATTCAGCAAGTGCGAAGATATTTTCTGTATGGCATAAAATTCTTACTATAAAAACAAGATTTTTATTTAAAATATGAGCAATTCACAAACTTGGTACATTATCAAGCGTTCTGCTGGAAACTGTGAAATTATCTCCAGCGACCAACTTGGCGATGATAATCTAGAAATTATAGAACAGTGGGGGCCTTTTAGTTCGCAAGAAGAAGCGATCGCTCGACGTGTCGGACTTATTAGGGCTGGAAAATGCAAACCAGTTTAAGTTAGTAGTTAGAAGTTGACAGTGATGGACTTTATTCCTAACTCCTCACTACTCACTCCTAACTTTATTCCTAACTCTTCATTTTTCTGCTGTAGGTGTGCCCTGAGCAGCAATTTTTTTACCTATCACTTCCACCGCTTTAGCGAATTGAGGATCTGCAAGAGTCGCGAGTTTGTCGCGTTCATGGAGCCACAAATCTTCCATCTGCTTTTTGCTCAAATCCACCTTCACATCTGGCGAAATGCCTTTGTGATTGATATCCGTACCATTGGGGGTATAGTAATGAGCAATTGTCACCGCTAATCCTGAACCATCTTCCAGGGGACGCACTGATTGCACTAGTCCCTTACCAAAGGTTTGAGTACCGACCAAAGTAGCACGCTTATTATCCTGCAAAGCCCCTGAGAGGATTTCACTGGCACTAGCGGAACCTTTATCTACCAGCACCACCAAGGGTTTATTTGTTAACGCTTTTCCGTTTGCCTCTTCCTTTTCTGCCTCTCCTTGGCGTTCAACAGTGGAGACAATCTTACCTTTATCTATCCACATCCGAGCAATATCGACACTGGAGAAGAGTAAGCCGCCTGGATTACCACGCAGATCGAGAATATATCCAGCTACCTTTTTGCTTTCTAAATTTTTGATAGCGGTTTGCATTTCTTTACCAGCATTGGCACTGAACTGGTTCAAACGGATGTAACCAAGATTGCCTGCTGGAGTTTTCTTTTCAGAAAACTTAACTGGATGGATTTCAATTCGCGCCCGTGTAATATCAAATTGTTTTATCTGCTTGTCGCGTTGAATAGTCAAGTTGACTTTCGATCCTGCTTCACCTCTAATCAAGGATACTGCCTGGTTAGTATCCATCCCCTTGGTATCTTTGCCGTCAATTTTGAGGATGATATCTTTTGCCAAAACACCAGCTTTAAAGGCTGGTGTATCTTCGATTGGCGCAATTACAACCAATTGCTTGGTTTTTTCATCCTGACTAATGGTGATCCCAATCCCTGTCAATTCTCCAGAGGTATCCACCTGCATATTCTTGAATTCCTCTGGACTCATAAACCGGGTGTATGGGTCATCTAGCTTTTTCAGCATTTCCCGAATGGACTTATATGCATCCTGCGGATTACTGTAGGACTTGCTCAAGTATTCCTTACGAACAGCTTGCCAATCTACCTGATTAAAAGTACCGTCGACATATTGGCGCTGAACAATTTGCCAAACTTCATCTACTAATTCTTTAGGACTTGCTTTAAATAAAGCCTGACCTCGCGAATGAATGCCAAGGCTAGTAACAGCGATCGTGGAGAGTGTAACTGCCGTAGCACCCAAAACAAGCCTATTTTTTGTAATCACCATAATGACAGCTGCGTCAGAGGGAAAATAATATAGTCAGTATGCTCAATCTAACACAGGCTACCACTGTACAGACCGAGTATGTATCCTTAATTTAAACAAAATACTTGACAATCCGGCGACCTTGATGGTTAAAAGATACAAAGTTTTTGGGGACTGGGTATGGGGCATTGGGCATTGAGAAGAGACAAGGTAGACAAGGAAGAAGGGGAAGATAAGGAGAGACTTGTTCAATAATTCCCCGTTGTCCCCCCTTGCCTCCCCTGCCCCCCTGCCCCTCTGCTCCCTTTAAGGTTCTACCCAGCGTTCATCTGCCTTAATGAGGTTAATTAATTCCTCTACACCTTTATCTTCTGGGACTTTTTTAATTTCTTCCCGACCACGATACAAAGAAATATAACCAGGTGTTTTGCCAACATACCCATAGTCGGCATCTGCCATTTCTCCGGGGCCATTGACAATACAACCCATCACTGCAATATCTAGTCCAGTTAAGTGTTTAGTGGCTTCCCGGACTTTATGCAGTACTTCCTCTAGATTAAACAAAGTGCGCCCACAGGAAGGACAAGCGACGTACTCCACCATCGTTTTTCGCAATCCCAAAGCTTGGAGAATGCTGTAGCAGACGGGAATTTCTTTTTCTGGTGCTTCTGTAAGTGAGACGCGAATTGTATCGCCAATGCCATCAGCAAGTAAGGTAGCAATACCAGCCGTAGATTTAATTCGCCCGTATTCGCCATCACCGGCTTCCGTAACGCCTAAATGTAACGGGTAATCCATACCCAGTTCATCCATGCGCTTGGCTATCAGGCGATAGGCGGCTACCATCACCGGGACTCGTGAGGCTTTCATGGAAACTACCAAGTTGCGGAAATCCAAGGATTCACAGATGCGAATGAATTCTATAGCAGATTCCACCATTCCTTCGGGGGTGTCACCGTAGGTAAATAGCATCCTTTCTGCGAGGGAACCGTGATTTACCCCAATTCGCATAGATTTACCTTGATCGCGCAAAGAAACTACCAGAGGTTCTAGGGTTTCGCGGATTTTATCGCCAATTTCGTCAAATTCGGATTTAGTATACTCGGTTCGATTGACGTTGGGCTTTTCAAAGACATATAACCCCGGATTAATCCGCACTTTTTCTATGTGCTTGGAGACTTCCACGGCGATTTTTAGTCCGTTGTGATGGACATCAGCCACAATGGGCACATCTTGGTAAGTTTTAATTAATTTTTGTTTAATTTCTGCTAAAGCTTTAGCATGAGCCATACTCGGCACTGTGACGCGGACAATTTCGCAGCCTATTTCGTGCAGACGACGAATACCAGCCACGGAACCATCAATATCAAGGGTGTCTTCGTTAATCATTGACTGCACTACAACGGGGTAGCCACCGCCAATGGTGACATTTCCTACCTTTACGGGGCGGGTTTTACGCCGCTTGATAGTTGTATCAAAGGTAGGTTGGCTTGATGTAGTATTTGAAGTATCTACTATGGGCAGAGTTTGCATAACCTGATTAGGTAAATTTGCTGTCGTTAAAATATCAGATTTGATAAATCTCTGTTTCCCAGATTGCCACAGGTGGTGGCTCTTTGGGACGATTAGGTAGAAAAAAAAGGAAAATAAGACAGGCAAAGAAATAAAGAGCAATTTAAAGGTTTTGCTCACTTGTAAAGATATATTGCTGAAAAATTATTTTAACTGAGTAGCTTGAGTAGCGATCGCGCAGCGTTCAGCAGCAAAGCTTAAGGAAGCGATCGCTTTATTATTGAGTTACAAATATTACTATTAATTCAGTAATTATATGACCCAACCTGCAATATCTGTAATATCAAGTTCGGGTGATTACTTATAATAAAATCTATCAATGTAGGTTGGGTTGAACGCCAGTGAAACCCAAGATGAATATGGATCAAATGTTGGGTTTCGTTCCTCAATCCAACCTACAGATATTAGAAGTGTTTAACCTAACCTGATATAATTAACTCAATTCCTGATGATGCGATTTTAATTACAACTATACTCTGTAAGTATCCAATTCTCAAGCCTCATAGATGTAAGTAATGGAAATTAATACAAATGGTGAATAAATTATTGGTCGTCATCATCAAAAGTTAATTCGTCATTATCTAAATCTAATAGATAATCAATCTCTTCAGGATCTTCAACCTTATGTAGTTGATTTTCTTCAATTCTCTTTTCTGGCATGATAGTGTTGTATAAGATAGCGCCCTGCAAGTCTGTATATCTCAAATAAGTATCTCGCAAGTCTGTATTTGTGAGGTTAGCATTCCTTAAGTCTGTGTGTATTAAGTTAGCACCTCTTAAATTACTGCCACTCAGATTTACACCTTGTAAGTCAAGACCGCTGAAATTACAACCGCTAAAATCTAGTCCACTTAAGTCAGCACCGGGATATATGCGAATTACACCTGGTGGATCATTTGCTGCTGTGTCTTTAAAACCATCAGAATTATAGTAAATAGCATCAGTTAAATTTGCTTCACAGTTATTTATTTCATTGGTATCGTCAACATATAAAACAGTACGCTTAAGATAAACTTTTTTCAACTAATGCTTAAATTCGACTACAAACCAATTATCAATATTTGCTTTTTCCCAGTTAGTATCACTGAGATTTACACCCTGCAAACCGATTTCTCTTAATCGAGCCTGACTCAAATCAGCACCAGTTAAATTAGAACCTTCAAAAGATGACTGAAATGCATACATACCTCTCAAGTTAGCACCTGTTAAATTGCATTCATCAATGCGAGTATGATCTAGGTGAACTTCACTCAGGTTAGCTTCTTGCAAATTGCTACAAATGATATCAGCATAGTGTAAATCAACATTACTGAGATTTGCTTTACTGAGGTTGACACCATACAACTCAACACCTTTTAGTTTGGCACGACTAAGGTCAACTCCTGAAAAGTCTCTCTCACCTGCGGCATAGCGTTTAAGTAATTCATCTCGGTTCATAAGAGCGATAACTTCGTTAAGCTTTGCTAACGCTAAATTTATTTAATAATACAAATATGCTATTAAGCAAGGAAAATGAGGAGCGAGTTTACTAAGGTAACTCTAGACTTGAGAAAATTGGGGGATTGAAATTATAGATGTTATTACAGAATAAAAGCGGCTGTAATTATGAACACCCAAATAACACCTCAACTACCAATTCCCCCACACTTTAATCCTGAAAAAGTCGGCGAAGTCTGGCGCGTACCTTACCAAGAACATGCCGCCGAAGCTGAAATCTGGGCAAAACAACACGATATCAAACCTGCATCTTTAGATAAAAGCCGGATTTGCTTACTATTAATTGATGTCCAAAACACCTTCTGCATCCCTGGATTTGAACTATTTGTAGGTGGGAAATCCGGGAATGCGGCGGTGGATGATAACGTCAGATTATCTGAGTTTATCTATCGAAATTTGGGAATAATCACGAAAATTGTACCAACTCTAGATACTCACACAGCAACGCAAATTTTCCATCCAATCTTTTGGGTGAACGCCGCCGGAGAACATCCCACTCAAGCAGCAACTAGCATCACACCAGCAGATGTTGAACAAGGTATCTGGAAAGTTAACCCAGCAGTTGCTAACAGTGTTACTAATGGGGATTATGAATTATTAGAAAAACACGCTTACCATTACCTTAAGAAACTCAGTCAAGACGGTAAATATCCTCTCACTGTTTGGCCTTATCATTCTATGTTGGGTGGTATTGGTCATGCTCTAGTTTCATCGGTAGAAGAAGCGATATTTTTCCACGGCATTGCGCGTCAGAGTCAAACGCAATTTGAAATCAAAGGTGAAAATCCTTTAACAGAAAACTATTCTATTTTGCGTCCAGAAGTGTTGGAAGATTTTGATCAACGTCCACTCGCTCAAAAGAACACGCGCCTGATTAAACAACTTTTAGAATATGATGCAGTAATTATTGGTGGTCAAGCTAAAAGTCACTGTGTCGCTTGGACAATTGACGATTTATTAGCAGAAATTAAACAGGTAGATGCTACCCTGGCGAAAAAAATCTATCTGCTAGAAGATTGCACTTCCCCCGTTGTTGTCCCCAATGTTGTGGACTACACAGAACAGGCAGATGCAGCATTTGCAAGGTTTGCAGAGGCAGGAATGCACATTGTAAAATCTAGCGAAAATATAGCATCTTTTTTTTAACGCAAAGGATCGCATTCGCAAAGCGTCTCGTAGAGAAGGTTTCGCAGAGGAACACAGAGATTTCCTCTGCGTTTCAAAACGAACTTCATTTTTTCAAATAGCCCTTTGGATCTTCTGCTACCCAACCCAGAGATGAGCTAGAACGCACTTCAAAATGGAGGTGCGGTTGAGCGGAACTTGGTTTTCCACTAGTTCCTACTGTTCCCAGTAAGTCTCCTTTTTTCATTTGCTGACCGATAGTAACTTTGATGCTGTCAAGCTGGGCGTATCGGCTTTGAAGTCCGCCACTGTGGTTAATAATGACCAATTTGCCATAAGAACCTCGATCGCTGGCAAAGGCTACAGTTCCAGGGGCGATCGCTACCACATTACTACCAACTGGTGATAATAAGTCAACACCACTGTGGAAGAAAACTTCACCTGTCGCCGGATCTATTTGCCAGCCGTAAGCTAATCCTACAGTTGCTATTTGCGCTAAGGGGTATCCCGACAAAGAAGCACGGTTTGGTGTACCTGCATCAGTAGGTAAAGGGGACTTAGTTACAACACCATTGGGCGACCAATTTACCCCCGGAACAAACACGATTCTGGGGTTTTGTTGGCAGCCATTCACCTCAAACAGGCTATCAGCGCGAACTTTGTATTGTGCTGCCACTTGTCGCCAAGTTTGACCGCGAGGCACTTCGACTACAATCCCATTGTAGGGAGGAATTTGAAGCACACTACCAACGGCGGCAGCTGCACCGTTCTGCAAAGCTGGATTCATGCCAATAATAGTTGTCGGAATGAGATTGTAGCGCTGCGCTATGCTCTCCAAAGTTTCGCCACGAACAACTTTATGGCGTTGGAAGCGAGATAGGGCTGGAGTTGAGCAACCACTTACAGCAGCGTTAGCACTGTTTGAGTATGGCAGTATGCTTACTAGGCCCAAGGCGCTTAAGCTACAGAGAAATAGTTGACGAAAGGGTAAAGTCATGTATAAAGGTCAATAGCGCATTAACTTTAGATTTTAGATGGGAAGAATGGGAATTGGGGAGCAGAGGAGCAGGGGAGACAAGGGGGGCAAGAGGGACAAGGGGGAATTATTGAAAATCTCTCCCAAGTCTCCCCTTCTTTCTTGTCTTTTTTGTCTCTTCTCCATGCTTAATGCCCAATTCCCAATGTCCAATCCCCAATGCCCCATGCCCAATGCCCAATCCCTAATTTCTCGTAAATTGATCTGTCCACTTGCCGTTCGCTTGACTACACTTAGAAATTAGCAACTGCATTGCTGTTCTTGAGCAAAACAATATGAAGTTATCCTTAAAGCAACTGGCGGTTTATGTGTTTTTACTGGTAATTGGCGGTGGTGCAGGTTTGTTTGGCAGTCGCTATCTCATTCCCCAAAATCGCTCGTTCCAACAGCTAAAAAATGTAACAATGGCTTCGCCTCCAGAATCCATAGTTCCGAATTCTCCTAACGGAGCTATTGGGGCTACTGGTGGCGATAACGTGAATTTTATTGCGACGGCAGTGCAAAAAGTTGGCCCGGCTGTAGTGCGAATTAATGCGACTCGCAAGGTAGCCAATCCTATCTCTGACGCTTTGAAAAATCCCATCTTGCGGCGATTCTTCGGAGAGGATGACCAACCAATTCCTCAAGAACGCATTGAGCGCGGTACAGGATCGGGATTTATTTTGAGCGATGATGGAGAATTACTCACCAACGCTCATGTAGTAGCAGATACAGATACAGTGCAAGTTACCCTCAAAGATGGTCGCAGTTTAGAGGGGAAAGTGGTAGGAGTTGATTCTGTGACAGATGTGGCGGTAGTGAAAATAAAAGCGAATGATTTGCCGACGGTAAAACTGGGCAATTCGCAAAACCTGATTCCAGGGCAATGGGCGATCGCTATTGGCAATCCTTTGGGTTTAGATAATACTGTCACTATCGGTATCATCAGCGCTACGGATCGTACTAGCACTCAAGTTGGTGTCCCCGATAAGCGAGTCAGCTTTATCCAAACTGATGCCGCTATTAACCCTGGTAATTCTGGTGGCCCCTTATTAAACGCTCAAGGCGAGGTGATTGGTATTAACACAGCCATCCGCGCTGATGCTCAAGGACTCGGTTTTGCCATCCCCATCGAAACCGCCGCCCGCATCGCTAATGAACTTTTTACTAAAGGGCGTGTAGAACATCCCTTCTTGGGTGTTGAAATGGCAGACCTTTCTCCCATCAGAAAACAGCAGATTAATCAAGAAAATCAACTGAATATTCAGCAGGATGCTGGAATTGTGATTAAAGGAGTCACAGATGATTCCCCAGCCAAGCGTGGAGGACTGCTTCCTGGAGACGTGATTCAAAAAATTAACGGGAAACCAGTCAAAACTTCAGCCCAAGTTCAGAGGCTGGTAGAGTCGAGCAAAGTTGGAGACATAATAGCGATCGAAGTCAACCGCAGTGGTAAAGTTCAAACCTTCAAAGTCCAATCAGGAGCTTATCCTGAAAAGAACTAGTCAAAATGATTCGTAATTTCTAGAGAGGGTCATTCCGAATTACGAATTAGTGATTATTTGGTCAATAGTCCCAGAATGTTTGACTAGCGACTATTAACTATTGGCCATTAGACAAATGCTCTAACTGCATTCTTTGTTCCATCTGGCGCAGAAAATACCCCGTCATCATGGCCGACGCTAGAAGTCCAGCTAAATTCTCCCGATCTGTTGTGATTTGCACGTTGAAATTTTCTGCCGGGAGCATTCCCACTAGCCCTTGGACATTTTGCGAGATGATTTGTTTAATTTCGGGGCTGGCGGACTGAGCAACCCTAGCTAAAACATCAGGAGACTGATGCTGTAGATATTTGAGTAACTGATTAGGGTATTCCTCAGAGTGGTCGGAAACAAGTTGATTAGGGTGTTCCTCGGAGTTGTCATTCAAAAAGTCAGGATTAAACACCATTGGCAGTTTTATTTAGCTTAATTGCTAACTCTACTCTAAACCATAGAACAAGAGTAGCGCATTCACCACGGGTATAAGTCAAGAGAAGGGGAGTGTGATTAGGGGAGAGATGACAGATGACAGGTTATAGGGAATAATTTGTACGCTGTAACCTGTACCCTATTCCCTTCTTTACTCCCCACTCGCCACTGCCTTTAGTTCTAGTTCTAGTTCTAGTTCTAGTTGTTCTTCCTTCTGATTTGTAGAAAGTATTTGTGGAAGTTGTTCGATTTGGAAATACTGATGGAATTTTGGGGTTACTTGGAGTGAGTAAGAGCGAGAATCGCTGTCTCGGCGTTTGCGGATGAAACCAAGTTCAACGAGTTCTGGGACGTGCTGATATACTCCTGAACCGCGTAGGTTAATCAAGTCGCTTTGGAGTATGGGACTATTAAGGGCGATCGCTGCCAAAGTTCGCAATGCACCTACACCCAATTCTACTGGTATCATCGTTTGCACTAAGTCATGAAAATCAGACCGGAGTTGCAAACTGTAACCATCTGGAGTTTCTACTACCTCTAGGGCACTATCTCGGTGGGCATAGTTGTCCATTAGTTCAATTATGCCTTCTTTGACAGTGGCGCGATCGCACGCGGCATACTCGGCGATTTCGCCGAGCGACAAGGGTTTACCCTTTAAATAGAGAATTGCTTCTATCTTCGTCGCTGTGGCTGTAATCATTTAGTCATTAGTCGTTTGTCATTGGTCATTAGTCATTGGTCATTAGTACATGACAACTAACAATCAACAAGTGTGTGGCATTATATCGTAAATTGTCAAAGTATTTTTTAAAATTGGGCATTGGGCATTGGGCAAAACAGTGTTGAGTAATGAGTAATGAGTGCTGAGTTAGGAGTTATTCTCCCCCTGCTCCTCTGCTCCCTTGCTCCCCCAGTCCCCAGTCCCTAATCCCCAGTCCCTCTATTTGTGAGAATAAATTCTGCGATCGCTAAATCTTGGGGAGTGGTCACTTTTAAATTTGTCTCTTCTCCCTCGATAATTCGGACTTCAATGCCGCACTTTTCAAATAAAGCAGCATCGTCAGTTACTTCCCAACCTTGACGGACTCCTTCAGCATGGCACTGTTTCAACAACTTGACATCAAATCCTTGGGGAGTTTGTGCTGCCCATAGTTGTCGTCTGTCGGGTGTTTCTTGAATTATGCCTTGTTCGTTGACAATTTTGATGGTGTCTTTGACGGGTACACCAGCAATTAAACCGGGACAGTGGCGAATGGCCTCGGCACAAGAGTTAAATAAATCTGATGTTACCAGGCATCTAGCACCATCGTGAATCAACACTTGTTCTGCGGCTATTGGCAGAGATTGCAAGCCATTGTAAACAGATTCTTGGCGAGTGGAGCCGCCTTGAATCAATTCTACTGGTTTAGTCAGCTTCAGATCGGCGAGAATTGCATTGAACTCTGGCCAATCGCTAGACTGAGAAATGATCCCGATCCAACTGATTGTACTGGCGGCTTCTGCGGCTAATAAAGTCCAAGCAATAATTGGTTGCGATCGCACTCTTAGCAGGAGTTTATTGCGGTTACTACCCATTCTTTTTCCGATTCCCGCAGCTGGAATTAGTAAATACACAGAATTCCTCAATCTTTAAGCTATATATTTTCCCCTAAAATAGGGAGCGAGTAAGCGTCAATAAATATTATGCGAGTAGTAGCCCTTGTACCTGGCGGAATTGGCGACCAAATTCTCTTCTTTCCGACTCTAGATGACCTGAAGCGCCATTACCCTGATGCTCAGATAGATGTCGTTGTTGAACCCCGGTCAAAGGCTGCCTACCGAGTGAGCAAGTCAGTTCACGAGGTGCTGAACTTTGATTTTAATGACCGTAACAGTCTGGCAGATTGGGGTAATTTAGTTGGGACAATTCGCGATCGCGAATACGATGTTGCCATTGCTGTTAAGCAAAATTGGTTGGTGGGTCTTTTACTCTGGTTGACGGGAATTCCTATACGCATTGGCTACCAAGGCAAAGGATCGGGTTTTCTTACCCATACTGTGCCGTTGAAATCATCCCAATATGTCGCAGCAGTTTATCACGACTTGCTGCAACCGTTGGAAATAAATAGCCCTGTCCCAGAGTTAGCAGTAAATGTACCAAAACCAGATATTGAATGGGCACAAAAGGAACAAAAACGTTTAGGGGTTCATGAAACAGGCTATATCTTGATTCATGGGGGTTCTGGCCAGTTATCCCAGGCTAAAGAACTGGATAAAATCTACCCTGTCGAGAATTGGCAACAAATTATTCAAGCCTTCCAACAAAAGCAGCCGGATTTACCTGTGGTGCTTATTAAGGGGCTTGATGATGAGCTGTTTGTGCGATCGCTTCTGGAGTCTTCTCCAGATATCAAGGTGACTGCCCCAGATGATATTGGTAAGTTAACTGCCATAATTGCTGGGGCAAATTTGATGTTATCTACTGATAGCGCGGCCCTACAACTGAGTGTTGCAGTTCAAACTTATACCATTGCCATCTTTGGGCCCAGCAATCCAGCTAAGTTGTTGCCGAAAAACGATAAATTCCTAGCTATTGAATCCCTTACGGGAAAAACGGCGGATATTTCACCAAACACAGTTTTAGAGAAAATTTGGGGTGGCTAAACCAGTAGTTTTCCCAAACTTAGATACCTAGAACAGACAGTAAGCCTCAAAACCTCTCTCCTGGAAAGAGAGAGGTGAATATATAATGCATACAAATGAAAAGCTCTATAATTTATCACTCAGCCGTTGCCAACTTGTGACAACGGCTTTCAGTTTTTATTTAGACAAATCGTATTCTAGTGCGTTATACCACAATAAAGTTGAGTTAAACCCAAAATCCTTAAAAATATACTATAGTTCAATACGATTCAATTAAGTTTCTGGTATTGATTTCGGCAAATAGAGGCGCGAAATTATACTTCGTGTCGGTCAATGCGCTAACGCTTCTCTACAGAAGATTTAGGGTTTAACTGAACGATATTGCAATATCAGAATAACCTCACACAGTTTACTAAAACAAAGAACATTTTCTCAAAACTCTTCCATCACCTATTAGCTATTTAAAATATTTCAAAAAAAGCATCATCTAATTCATAACCTAGAATTTGCGCCATAGACTTTAGGCGCGAGAGGCTGGGTATGTTTTGTTGTTTCAGCCAATCACCTAAAATAAAGATTTTGTGCATCAAAAATATCTCTAAGGCTTCAGGATTGTACTGAATACCTTCTTGAGAACTAAACTGGTGTGGTACAAGCATGGCGGCATAACGAGCAAATTCCCCAGCTTTCCAATCTAGTAAAAATGGCAACCAGGGATATTTGGCATCTAGACGCACAAACCACAGGCGCACCTCTGGAATTTCTGAGAGTTCCCGTGGGTCTCCAGGCTGGAGATCGTAATTGACATCAAAGCGTAGCTGCTGTTCGTGGGATACAACCCCATCTTGCAGCATTTTTTCAATCACCGTTGATGCAGGGGACAGATCCAGATTGTTAATGAAGTCATTATTGAGTGCGATCGCAATTGTCATTGATTTAGCAGCCACTTTCTTGATGCTCAACTGTAGGATCGAGAATATACAGTAGCAGCTTTCAGGGATTGACGCTACATTGACTTTTGATCGCACAATGTCTTTTTCATAAATAAATTAGTATTTACTGATACTTTTTGCTGATAATTTCGTCAACCCATACAAGGTTTAAACACAAGTCTGACCTTGCTCAAATTTATTTGATACTTTTGCTTAATTTTCGGTGATTATAACAAATATACATCCATTAATAGCCTTGATATGAGCCACTAGCGATGGCTGCGGTAAATACTCGCCTACGCGACTCACTTCACCGATATTTACTAAAATTAAATGTTACTTTTATCATTGATATATTTACTCGCATCTAATTAAATAATTACTACACGATTAATATGGTACGCGATTAGAATCAGCTTCCTTGGGCAAGGCAATGGCTGCCCCAAGGTGGACATTTACAACAATTTTAAGTTAAAGTTGTAATGAGTTTGTTTTAGATTAAGGTCTGACAAAGTAGCCGTCAACAACCAAAAAAAATCATAATCGCCACCTGTCACTTTCACAGCATCAAAAGCCAAAACATAAGTACAGGTGAGACAGCGGTGTGCAATATCATTGCATATATTAAATAACCAATAAACATTTAGACGGGAAAATTCCCCCCAACAGTTAACAAGCTGTAATATGCAAAAACAAACAATTACTACAAAACCAATTCGTTCCTTAGAAGATGCACTTGAGCGCTGTCAAATCCTGGGTATGCGCGTCAGTCGTCAGCGTCGCTTTATTCTGGAATTACTTTGGCAAGCAAATGAACATCTTGCTGCAAGAGAGATTTACGATCGCTTGAACCAACAAGGCAAAGAGATCGGTCATACCTCTGTTTATCAAAATTTAGAAGCACTATCCAGTCAAGGCATTATTGAGTGTATTGAACGCTGTGATGGACGTTTGTACGGCAACATTAGTGACTCTCACAGTCATATAAACTGTTTGGATACAAATCAAATTCTTGATGTTCATGTGGAACTACCAGAAGATTTGATCCGCAAAATTGAAGAAGAAACAGGAGTGCGGATTACTGAGTACAGTATTAACTTTTTTGGCTACCGCAATCCGCAAGAGGTCTAGGGAGCAGGGAGCAGAGGAGCAGGGGGGCAGGGGAGCAGGGGAGCAGGGGGGCAAGGAGGAATTATTGAAAATCTCTCCCTTGTTTCTTTTCTCTCTTCTCCATGCCCAATGCCCAATGCCCAATGCCCAATGCCCCATACCCTATTCTCCAATTGAATTCTTACCAAAAACTGTCTCATCATCGGCATCATCATCATCTAAATCTACTGATAAAATTGCGCCTTCACAGCTTTCAATTAGTCCGATCGCAGGGGTTTCGTTCCAATTAACGTTTGTATTTGGCGTGATTTTCACAGTGTTTAAAAAGCGCTGCTGCGATGCCTGCGGCGGTAAACTACGCAAATGTTTCAGTTTTTGAAACAACTCTTTAGAGAACAAGGCTCCATTATCAGCAGCCAATTTTTTGTCACTCGCCGCAAGGATGGCGTCAAATAAGCAGGCGTTGGTGAGATCGGCAGAATTGAGATTTGTCCCCATCAGGTTTGCCTGTTGCAGGTTTGCGCCTGTGAGATTTGCCTGTTGTAAATTCGCACCTGCGAGGTTTGCGTGTTGTAAGTTAGCACCTGCGAGGTTCGCCTGTTGCAAATTGGCTCCAGCCAAATTCGCCCCTGTTAACTCCGCATTAGATAAATTTGTTTGCTCAAGATTTACCCCAGTTAACATCACTTGCAATAAAGAGGCTCCCGATAAATTCAGTCCAGCCAGAGACTTGATTCGGGTTGCGAAGGCACTTTTATGTAAAACCGTTGTCCTAGCAATTAGCACACTCAACACTTCTGGATTGAATTCTGTCAAATTGACTGGATTCCCACAAGGCCAAAATGGAACTTTTGTTTCTCGGTAGCAAGCACAAAGCAATAAAAATACATTCAGTCCCACCGCAGCATTCACCTGTTCAACATTCACAGGGTTTTGCAGTGCATGAAAATTAGTCAAAGCGTTGTGCGCTATCCCCTCATCTAACCAACGTCCTTGACAGTAAGCACGCCAGAAAGATAAAAGACGTTGAAATAAAACTTCAAACGAAAATTTGTGCTTTTGCTGGCGACGCAATCCGGCGATCGCTAGTTCTTCTATTTCTTGGCTAAGTATCCCGTAACCTAATAAATTATAAATATTCTGAGCTACGCTACTGGAATCAAGTACAAAAGTGGGCGTACCATAAGCCTCATCTTGGTACTGAGTCAGAAGTTTAAGTTGGGCAACAATAGCATCTGCACAAAGAGATTCTCCTAACTTGAGATGCGAAAACTCAATTAAACTACTTTTCGCTGCGCTTTCACCTGAGCTTTTTACATCCCAAATTTTAAAATAAAACGCTGGTAAAGTATTAAACTCACCAGTTAGATTAATTTGATGACGTTGCGAGTGTAAAATTTTGAGAGCGATCGCTTGCATCTGCTCGAGTAAATCTTGGGGATGACGATTAGCGAGTAAATTAGCGATCGCTTCTGGAGTCCGATGAATATGAGCTGTACCCGAACGCAGTAACATCGTCTTGATCCCACCAATTAACGGATAACCCAACAACCATCGACTCAGACGATGATGAATTTCCCATAACAGAAAAGACTTTTGGGTATTAGCTGCTAACTGCAATAGTTCATCATCTAGCAATCCCTCGCGGTGCAAGAGGCCCAATAAATGCAGCATTAGGGGTTGACGGATAAGGGGAGATAATTCGCTTAACTTTGATTGGCTATTAAATAACCCTGCCTGTTTTAATAATGTAAATAAATTTTGAGCAATGGGTAATGATTGCACTTTTGCCCACTGTTGAAACCATTGTTTGAATTCGTCCACATCCAATGGCTGAATAATAATTCGCTTCAACAATAGCGGTAGTTCCGAGACGATTTCTGGTAAAGTCGTTGAGCGACTTGTCAACACAATTTTGTGGCGGTGCTGAGATTGAAGGTTTAGTAATTGCTGAATAAAAATTGCTTGTGCCCTGATACTCTGGACAGAATGGGGCAGTTCATCCAAACCATCCAGCAGCAACAGACAAGGGAGATTTTCTTGCTCTAACCAAGTTGAAAGATTAACACCAAAGGCAGAAGTTAGAGTTTCGATTAAAGTTTTACCGTATTTTACATCTCGCAACCTAATTACTATAGGCATCCAAGTAGGGTACAATTCCTGTGCTACCTGTACTGCCCAAAGTTGGCAAAAACTAGTTTTTCCATAACCTGGTTCTGACTCAATAACAGCGATCGTTTCTAAATCAGTTAACTGTTGCTGCGCCCATGTTTTTAAATCAACTGGTTTAACAGCTTTTTTATCTTGTTCAGAAATATTTTCTTCTATTGGTAAGCCTTTTTGTGGCACATAGATATCCTTAAGAGCAAAGGATTCCATCAGTAAAGGGATACTGAGGTTTTTAATCAAACTTGCACGGTAATGTTCTCGGTGCAAATCAATTTTTTCACTGACTGTAGAACCAACTTCTGGGGTAATGAAACTGGGAGATAATGAGATCCCCAAACGGAAAAATTTTTGCAGTTGGGCTAAAGGTGCAGCATTCTCAGTGACGACTACTAGTATGTCACCAGGAAGTGAGTTGACTAAACGCTGTGTTAGAAGTTTTGCTTCCGGTTCCTCTGCACCATTGGCAACTAACCAAGCGATAGTAGCATTATTTATTTGTTGCACTAGTAATGAATCTGCAACCGAAGACAGTGCTTGTTCAGCTTGAGTATCAGTCAATTTACCTGGGCTGAGAGTTTTTAGCAATCCTTGTAGTTGCGAATCTTGGAAAATGAGTTTACCCACATCTTCTTTAAGTATGTGTGCTTGTATGGGTATAATTGCTCGGTCTAACCACGGTTTTTGTAGGCTTGCTTCCTGCTCTAGAATTGCTTGCAAAGCTTGGAGATAGGCAATTTGAAACGCTAGCCATGTCCCTTCGTTACGTTTTAACGGTTTTTTTTGGCTGAGGCTACGCAACAGTTTTTCTGTCAACTGGGAAATGACACTAATTTCTTCCCAAACAATACTTAAGGGCAGTTCTAAAACCTCTACCAAGATACAGATATCAAAAGGCATCAGGCTTTTGAGTTCCATATCCTGAACAATACGGTAGGCAATACCTGCCAATTGCCCCTCAGAAAACTCTCTGATTTGATTGATTGCAATATGGCGTTCTGCCAACCAGTGCCGAATACTCAGGTTCATTTAATCACACAGTGAAAGCTGTTTATGGCAATTACGATCGATTTATCAGTTTGCGAAAACAGATGACAATGGGGAAGACAAAGTTTTATATCAAAGTTGTTTTCTGATTGGTAAAAAACAGTGCCGATCTAATTGAGTGGATTATGAGCGATCGCCCTTTAAAATTATTGTTAATCGACCAAGACCCGATTTTTCGTCTGGGATTACGGGTAGCTCTGGAAGCGATTCCTAACCTGGAAGCGATCGCAGTTGTAGAAACTGATACCATTGCCTTGCAGATTCTAGCAGAAATTGCCGAAAAAGACCCTAACCAGGTAAATTTGATAGTTTTAGAATTTGGCAACGGTCGCTCTACTACCAGTCAACAGCTGGGTTTACAATTCTGTCGGCAACTCAGAGCCTTATATCCCAACCTACCAATTCTGCTCCTCAGTTCTATTCAAGAACAAGGACTGCTATTAGCTGCGAAATCTATTGGTATCAATGGCTACTGCTCCAAAGGTACACCACTTCCTGAGTTAATCGCCGCCATCCAAGAAGTTGCAGATGGTGGTTCTTATTGGTTCCAGGACACAGAAGCAGTAATAACTCCTAAGTCCTGTAGAGACGCGATTAATCGCGTCTCTACTCCCTACTCCTCACTCCCCTTCTTTAAACTGCGAAATAATTTACGTTTGTCAGGAATCGCTAACATTGATGCTACCCTAGCCGCAGTAACAGCACAATTACAAACTCCTGGACTGCCATTACTAGATCGAGCCACTCTAGCTGGACAGCGGCGAGAACTGTTAGCGGCTCGTTGGTTGCTAAATCGGTTGTTGGTTTCATCACAAGAAAGGCAAGAGGAACAGATTCCGGTTGCTGATGAGCCGCCTGTGATTCCTTCATTGAGTAGTGCCATTCAGCAACGGCAAACTGTATTACCTTTACTGAGTCCGGGAACCCTACAATCTGCCTTGTTTACATCTTGTGTTGCTAAACTTCAATTTCCTTTACGAAATGTCACAGATATACCTTTAGAAATTGATATCTTTCGTGAAGATAAAAAACGGGAATTACTTTATCTAATCCTACAAAAATTAGCTGGACAGTTGGATGAACTGCGTACTTCTCAAATAGAGATAAATCAATTATATGAACTACAAAATACTTTGCTATGTGATTTATGGCAAGCAGCAATTACAGATTTTTTTGGGAAATTTTCTCGAATAAAAATAGTTAATCAAAACATAGAAATTGTTAATTTGTTGCTGCAAAATACAGAGATTGTACAGAGAGAGATTATCAATAAAATTCCGCTAGTTTGTGAGTTGTATTCTTATCTGTTATTTCAAACAGAATTGAACATTGATAATACCTCCTATCCAGTAGTAAGTGCCGAAGCTAAGTCTCAAGCATTAATGATTTTAGAGAACTTATTGATTCAGGTAGCGAATGGAGTAGTGCAACCACTATTAAATTATTTAGCAGATGTAGAAGAGATTAAGCAAAACTTTTATGGACGCCAATTGATTTCTACAAGAGAAATTGAACGATTTAGAAATGATTTGTCGTGGAAATATAGATTAAAAAATTATATAAACGAGCCAAAAGCAGTTTTTGAAAGTCGGTATGAACTATTTGTAATTGCGCCTCGTGGCATTGCCAATACTTCAGTTTATGCCCCTCGAAATCAGGAGTTAGTAAAACTTTCTAATATTCCCTTAGTAGTGACATTGCTCCTAGAATTTAGTGATGCGATCGCACCGCGTTTAAAATCACTATTAGCAGTTTTCGGTAGCGGTATAGTTTTTATCCTTACCCAAATAGTTGGTCGGGGTTTAGGTTTAATCGGTCGTGGTATTCTTCAAGGTATTGGTAGCGTTTCGTCAGTAGAAAAGAACTTTAGACGAAATAGCGATCGATCTAAGTGAACCAGCAGGCAAAGATGAGAAGGAGGGGACAAGGGAAATAACTCAATGCCCAATGCCCAATCCCCAATGCCCAATGACAAATGACAAATGACAAATGACAAATGACAAATGACAAATGATTTTATCGGACTAGCAATTTCTTATGTCTACGCTATCAGTCTGCTTGTGATTGGCGAGGGACTACGTAGGCTATTTGGTGTAAAGCCGGATTTGACCCGCAAAGTAATCCATATTGGTGCAGGGATGTGGGCTTTCGGCGTCCTGCTACTGTTTAAGAATTGGGAAATCGGAATTATACCTTTTGCTACCTTTATCGGACTGAACTACTTGTTTTACCGCTACCGAATCATCGGCGCAATGGATACCCAAGATAGCTCACCTGGTACGGTTTATTTCGCCATCTCAGTGACACTACTGTTCGGGCTACTGTGGCGACCAGATGGGCCAGTAGATAGCGTTGCGATCGCTGTAGCTGGGATAATGGCGATGACCTGGGGTGACGCACTAGCAGCATTAATCGGTAGACGTTTTGGGCAGCATAAATACCAAGTAGGAAGTTCTGTGCGTTCCTGGGAAGGTTCAGCAGCAATGTTTATAGCGAGTACAGTAGTGATTTTCTTGGTGCTGTTACTGCTACCTGGTTCTTTGCTAAGTCCCCTAGCAAAGCCTTTAAGTTTCGGATGGGCATTGTTGACGGCGGTGATAACTGCTACTTTTGCAACCTTAGCAGAGGCAGTCTCGCCCCACGGCACAGATAACCTCAGCGTACCTCTAACAGCGGCGGGAGTAGTTTGGATTTTCATGCAGGGTTTTTAAGGCACTTTTAATTACTTCGTTCCCAATCTACAACTAGAATTTCAGCCACTCATAATATAGATTCTCAATAAAAATAGCTATTTCAGTGCGATATCTGCGGCGGGCTGTGACGCTTGACGGCTCACTAACGCTGCGCTATCGGTATCGCACTATTAATTCGGCGATTTATACCCCTAATTTTTAGCACCTAACTTTGGAGTACTGCTACTTCATACTACAATACTACTATTTTGAAATTGGCAGTGTTCGTAAACACAAGATATCTGTGATCGAGAACACATATTTTTTGATTGAGACAACTATATGATCTTCCCCACATGGGCAATACAGCAAGAATACATCTTGTAGCCTGATTTCCATCTTGTTTCTCTTAACTCCAGCGATACACTGTTATGCTTCATTTTCTGATTTAGCAGAAATTGTCAAAGCATACCTGAAAGGATTTCCCACAATTGAAGAAGGCAGAAGCCTGTAAGTATCAATCAAAACTTTAGTTGTGGGTGATTGCCCATTACTAGAACAAAATTGTGTCGAGATATAACACAGACACAAAGCATCCTTGCTTCAATCTCATGCTTTTAAGGGTGGGATTAAAGCAGAAATGCCTTCATATCTCGTACCTTCTGGCTTCTGAATGCATTTTTCATCAAAAAACAACTCTAGCAACATAGGTACAATCAATATGAACTTTAAACAATTTGGTGTATTACTGTCTATATCTACAATTCTTGGAATCAACGCGATCGCGACTAAGGTTTTGGCTGACGAGCCTAGTATTACTTTTGGAGATGCAATCGGGTCTGGTGGATGTAAGGTTGCCGATCAACTTGTTGGAGAGGATGGTAGAACCTTATCGCTCATCTTGGATAACTTTAGTGCATTCAATGGTCAGCGTCAAAAGTGTATTTTACGCGTTCAAAGTTTTATTCCAAGTGGTTTCATCATCCAAAATGTACAAGTACTGTACCAAGGAACTACTGATATTAATACTAAGAGTAAAGGTACCAGCTTAAGCAGAACTTATAGCTTTAGTGGTGGTGCTCTTGGTCAAGCCGTAGCTTCCCCTAAAACTAGCAAGTTTACATCTAGTAAGGCATTTGCAGAGCAAGATGAGATTACTGTTTTAGCTGCTACAGGTTTATGTAGTGGTGGTGGACAAGGATTATTAGGTATTAATCTGACTGCACAATCCTCAGCAGGAAGTTCTATTTTTGTTGATACAGCCGATCTCAATGCTGGAGATGTGATACTTTCTTTTGACCTAAAGCGTTGTTAGTAGTTGCTTTTAGCGATTCTGTGGATAGATGGTGATATACGCACCAAATTCCAAATTTAGTGGTCTTCAATGAGTGGTGAATCTAAATCCCCCACTCGTTGAATCTACCAAATGTATTCTTCTTTAAAATTACAAATTTCTGTTGATGGAGAGGAAGTTATGTTGAGATTGAGTGATGCACGTAATTTTTTCATATTAATGTGCTTGTTTTTTTTCTGTTATGATGCCAATTCATCTAGCACTGCTGCTCCAGTAAACAACCAGCCGCGATTTTCGGTTAACAGAGGATGTAATATAAGCTTCAATCCGCAAATAAATCAGTTTACGCTTCGCGCTCCTATAACTGTAAAGGCACAATCGTCAAGGGCTAGATGTATCATTAGAATTGATACCTCTAATACTCAAAAGCAATTTAGACTCGTGCCTTTAGCTGTAAAAGGTGTAGTCAAGAAAGCACCAGCACAAGTAGCTATCACATCGTTTTTACTTGGCGATAAACCAACTCCATATCAAATAAGATATGAAAGTACTATAAATTTTGATTTGACCAAGCAAATACTTCCAACTAACTATACAACTACAGGAAAAAGTGTTTTAGGCATTAATTTAGTATTAACAACAACCGGAGGAGAATTAGAGTTGACAGATTTCAAATTTACACTTCAACAAAAATAATAAGCTCAATTTTGAGGAATGCTCCCCAATTCTGATGAGGTTGGTCTGCGATCGAGGTGCTGTCAATATTAGCAAAGGCAGCGAGAACTGCAAAGTCAGTAATGATATAGGACTAATATCTGATTTTTGAACGATATTTTAGATAAAACCCTTAGAAAACGGGGTTTTCAGTTTCAAAATGTTTTCAGAAATTAAATTGGAGTCCTATATCAATACCTTGTTTAAGTTATTATAGTGACAACTCCCTACGTAAGTGCTAATTCCAATTGCGACGGACATGGAAGAAGCCTTCTAAAAACTCTTGCAAAGGAATGTTGGTATTTAACTTTTGCTTACTCCACTCTCTTGCAGTTTGTTCCAGAATTTCTGAGAAACTGGGATAGGCAGGAGATAAATTTGCTAGGTGTTTAACTTTAATTTTTTGTGATATTGCCAAGGCAATCAAATTAATTAATTCTCCAGCTTCTGCCCCCAATATCGAAGCCCCTAAAATTTCTCCATTGCGTAGCACAATTAATTTACACATACCAGTGGTTTCATCCCGAAGTTGGGCTGCTGCCACTGTTTTAAAATACTGTCGCAAAACTAAAACTTCATCTCGACGAAATTGGCGTTTTGCCTGTGCCTCTGTCAAACCCACTTGCGCCAGCATCGGCGCAGAAAATATCGCCCAAGGAATTGAGGAATAATTTACTCGTAATCTAGGGAAAAATAGTGCATTGTTCAGGGCAATTTTTGCTTCATAATTAGCGATATTGGCAAAGTCGTAACCACCAATTACATCACCACAAGCATAAATGCGGTGGTTGGTGGTTTGCAGTTTATCATTTACTACTAAGCTACGCCGATGCCATTTCACACCTACTGTTGCCAAATTTAGAAATTCAAGATTCGGCTGTTGGCCAGTCGCCACTAAAATTTCATCAGTTTCAATGGCCTTATCTCCTGCTTGAATCCACTTTTTATTTTCAATTACCCTCACCTGAGTTACTGGTTTTTCGGTGAGTACGCGCACACCTTCGACTTCTAGCTGCGCCTGAAGCAATGTAGCTATCTCAGGGTCTAGATATGGAAGAACATAAGGATGCTTGACTACCAGCGTCACACTGCAACCAAACCTTGCTAAAGTTTGAGCAATTTCAATGCTTTGGGGAATTCCACCGATAATTACCCAATTTTTGGGTAATGTCGTTCCCTGGAACGATTGCCAAATATTAGAAAGGGTTAGATAGCCAGTGGCTTGTAATCCTTCAATCTCTGGAATTTCTGGACGCGAACCACTGGCTAGCAAATAAGTACGGGCACGTAGTAGGCGATTGTTAACGGCAAATGCCAATTGAGGTGAAGATTGAAACTGACCACTGCCAACGATCGCATCGACTCCCTGCGCAGCTAGAATGGCTGGGGAATACTGTTCTTGGAGATTTGAAGCGACGCATTGAGCATACAGCATCGCTTCTTGCCATGCCATAGATATTTGGCATTCTTGTGAGGTATCAGTGTGTGTGGCATGAATACCAAAACCAGCCGCATCCTTCAACTTCTGCGCTAGTTTACCAATTTCGGTAAGAGCATGGTGATGAGTAAACCCGTAGTCTACTTTGGGTTGTACCAGGGCAACTGTAGCATGTAGTTGGGTTGCAGCAAGTGCAGCATAGTATCCAGCAAGACTGCCACCAATAATTACAACATCGTAGTCAACGGTCACGTGAATTTAGATTAGAGTTAGGAGTTAGCAGTTAGGAGTTAAGAGTTAAGAGTTAAGAATTAGGAGTTAGGAGTTAAGAGTTAGGAATTAACAGTTAAGAATTAAAACCTTTTATAAGTTATAACTCCTAACTTATAACTTATAACTCCTAACTCTCTTTTAGCGCTGTTAGTAAGCGTTGGTTATCAGACTCTTGACGTACAGCAACCCGGAAAAAGCGATCGCCTAGTTCTTTAAAACTAAGGCAATCGCGGATTAAAATCTGGTGATACTTAAGTAATTGTTGCTGTAAATGGGAAGTAGATTCTTGGGACTCAACCAGTAAAAAGTTAGCAGCACTTGCTTGGGGTTGCAATCCTGGGATTTCAGCTAAACCCTGAAACAGTTGGTTTCGTGCAGGTGGTAGCCATGCCCAGGTTTGCTGCTGAAACTCCGTATCTTGGAGTGCCGCAATTGCCGCTGCTGCCGCTAGCGTGTTTACAGGCCAAGGGTCACGCCATAGCTGCCACTTAGCTAGGCAGTCGGGGTGTGCGATCGCATATCCCAATCGCAGTCCTGGGAGACTGTAAAATTTGGTCAGCGATCGCAACACTACTAAATTCGGATATTCCTGCACCACCGGAATCAGGCTTTGTTCCTCATTGGGCGGCACAAAATCCATAAATGCTTCATCCACCACAACCAAAGCAAATTGCTCCAGGTAGGGCAAAATAGACTCCCGTGAAAATAGTTTTCCGGTTGGGTTGTGCGGATTATTCAGCAATAGTCCTTTGTCCTTCGTCCTACCCTGCGGGAAGCCGCTGGGGCGTCTATGTCCTTTGTCAATGACCAATGACAAAGGACACTCCAGCACATTAGCGTTGTACGCTGCCAAGGTTCGGTAGTAATCGCCAAAGGCTGGAGTAATCAAAATTGTTGCGGCTAATTGAGCTAATTCCCTACCGATTAGAGTGAGTAATTCTGCGGAGCCGTTACCCGGCAGAATCCACTCTGACGGCAATTGATGGAAGTGACTGAGAGCTAGTCTCAGTTCACTATAGTTTGAGTCTGGATAGTGCTTAAGATTACCAATTTGGGACTTAATAGCAGCGATCGCGCTGTTTGGAGGCCCCAACGGGCTGATGCTAGCAGAAAAATCCAGAATAGCATCAGGGGGACAGCCAGCCAGTGCTGCTGCCCAGGCTAAATTTCCCCCGTGTGCAGGTTGCCGCATTAAAAAAGGGTTCCCGAAGACAGAACCTATGCTTTTGGGGGTGCTACCTTTTCTCTAAACAGTTTTCCTGCGGAGAAGGCAGGAACCCTCGTCGCTGGAATTTCCATTTTTTCATTTGTTTTCGGGTTGCGACCTTCACGAGCTTTACGTTCCCGTGATTCAAATGAGCCAAATCCCACCAATGTCACCTTATCACCAGAGGAAACCGCTTCAATAATCGTTTCTAGAGCAGCAGTTAAGACTGCATCCGCTTGTTTCTTGGTAACACTAGCCTTTTCAGCTACGGCATCAACTAATTCACCTTTGTTCATGTCAAACTCCTGAAGGTTTACTTGAGATTTCAGTACGGATACACATTAATACATCCGTACTGAAATCTTTGTTTGCGGAAATACAAAAATCATCCTTTGGGAGTATTTTTTCTCAAAACGGCTGTACATCCCATCGGCTCGACTTTTCAATGAATCATTCTAAGGTGTAGTAGCCTGATGTGGATAGATGAAACCATTAATTTATATAGATTTCAGGATTTTTTGTAATTTTAGGGTACTTGTTTCACTAAAAACCACCCCAAAAGTAGGAAAAAATACTTAGTAAATCCCGCAATTGCAAAGAAAACAGGGGAGTAGGAGGTGGAAGATGGTCAATGTTTGTTGGCATTGATTAACGATGTTGAAGAGTTATTGCTGAGATTAACCAATTTTTATGGAAATTGAAGGCTCAGATTCCCAATTTCTCTAAAAAGTCGCAGATTTTGCTCACTTTTTATCTGATGTGGAAAATCCAATGCGAAATTTAACCCCATAGCAAGCTTCTTTAGTAGCGAAGAGGGAAAAATTAAAACTTCTCCCCTAGAAGGCTATCCATTAGTTACATGTTTCTTAACATTTATGGGGCGATGCCTACGGCGGTAAACTACGCTGCAAAAACTTTTTCTGGTGCATCCGTTACGCGTAGCTTACCGTAGGGGTACAACGAACGTAGGCACTGAACAAACCTATTCCTTAGCAGAAATTTTCTGTTGCACCCAAGCCCGAAAAGCACGGGTAGTATCAATTTCCCCATTCTTCTTAGCTTCTTGGATAAACCGAGGAATCTCCTTGACCGACACAGGTGCAAAAGTAGGGCTGGTTTCGACTTCTGAGTATTGCCCATCTGCAAGCGTGTAGACTCGCAACACACTGCCGTTATAGCGCCAAAATTCAGGGACTTCCATCGCAGCATAAAGCCTCAGCTTGTCTATTGCAGACCTAGAATATTCCACTTCCAGCACTAGGTCAGGGGGCGGGTCGATAGCTATGTCAATATTTTCTTTATCTCGAACTAGCGCTTCATTTTGGATGTAATAGCTACTATCTGGTTCGGCTCCCCGCTGCAAATCATCCCGCATTAAAGTTAATGAACCAGCGCGTCTAATTTCCCAGCCCAACTCCTCGCACAACACGCCAACAAAAACCTCTATTAAGCGATTTGAGTTCTCATGCGGCATTTGTGGGGTCATAATTTCTACGGTTCTATTGTCATAAGCCAGTCGGGAGTTACGATCCGAACCCATTTCAGCCAACATGGTTTTAAATGTCTGCCAGCTGATATTTTGAAGTAAAACCCTATTTTCTGCGGATGTTGTTATTGCCACCATAGTTCATTTCTTTGCAACAAAACTTTTTCCAGTACCGTATCCCTACGAACCTATTACCAAATTCGTTATATTATATTGAGTACAAAATCAGGTAAAACATTTTCCCCGGAAATAGTTTGAGGACATTTTAAAACTTCCTCTTGTTTGTCTTGTGAAGAGAACGCCATTTTGTTAATAACTCTTGTTCTGGACTCATTAGTATTCACCCACTAGTATTACTACTTTTATTGTGATTGAGTATTCTTATTCTAAAATGACATTTAAAATCCTATTTATGAATAAGAAGATCCCCGACTTCTTTAAGAAGTCGGGGATCTGAGTTTTTGTCAGAGATAACTTACCTGCTCCTTATCTACCAGGAACCTTCAACCCACGACGCTCAAGGATTTGCCGCACCTCTGGGCTAGGGGCGTAGTTATAGCCGTAAGAGGAGTTCTCAGAGTCATCCATAATCTGAGGTGTAAGCAACACAATCACCTCTTGACGCTGGTTTTGTCGGTTTGTACTTCTAAATAACGAACCAATCAGCGGAAGATCGCCTAAGATAGGAATTTTGGAGACAGCTGTCCGATCTTGGTCTTGAATAATACCACTTAGGATTAGTGTCTGACCATCTCGTAAGCGAATTAAGCCAGAAGTAAGAGAGCGCTCAGACACTAAAATAATTTGTCCATTTCCTGTATTTTCTGAGGCGGAAGGAGCGCTGACAGTAGGAGCAACCGATAAAGAAACGAACCCATTATCGTCAATCCGCTCAATTTTGACACTCAAGGTTAAGCCAACTTTTTGTTTCTCAATTGTTCTTTCTGTTCTAGAACCACCAGAAGTATCCGTTGTTTCCAGGGTTATATTTCCCACTACTTCTTGAGTCAGATTCACCAGAGCCTGCTGACCTTCTTGCACAATTAAGGTTGGGTCGGTCAAAATCTTGGCATTGCCATTTGTCACTTGAGCCTGCAAGCTAGCGAGAAGACTTTTAGTAAATGTTATTGGCTTTGCAACAGTGCTAAAGACATCATTCACGATCGGTGTACTAGTCAAGCTAGTTCTTACTTCATCACTAGTAGCTGGTCTTTTACCTCCAAAATTCAGAGAGGCGATACCACCATCATTGCTAAAGTAGTTGTTACCAACCCCAAAAGAAAAGCTAGTGTTGTAGTCTTGAATGTTCGAGAGGTTGACATCAATAATCTTGACGTTGACTACCACTTGACGACGGCGGATATCAAGCTGAGTTAGTTGAGCCATCGCAATCTCAATTAGTCTAGGAGGACCAATTAAGGTTAGGGAATTGGTGCGCTCGTCTCCTAATGCCTGTAAACCTCTTAGTAATGGGCTAGAGTCTTTAAAATCAGCGCGTTGAGTTTCCAGTTTGGTTTCCGTGGTCGTCTGAGTTTGAGTGATGGGAGCAGCCGTATTACCCACGGCTACTGCACTAACACTGGTAACTTGTCGTTCGCGGCTGACGGCACTTTCTGCTCCTAAGCCAACCAAAAAATTTAGTGCGGTTCCCACCGTTACCTGATTGAGTCGCACACTACGCATAACCATGTCACGCGTTGCATTAGGTAATTTAGCTCCGACAAAAACTGTACGACCACTACGGTTAGCTTCTAAACCACTCAAGCGCAAAACGTAGTTAAATACATCTTGCACTGGCTCATTTTCTATGTCTAAAGAAATAGTTTGAGAAACTGCTGGTGCATTAGCACCGCCACCTGGCTGACCTCCACCACCTTGCTCACCTCCGACGTAAGCCAGGTTCAAACCAGCAGCACGAGCAAGCAATGATAAAACCTCACGTACTGGGGCATCTCGCAGTACTAAACGAGGTACACGTTCCTGAGTTGCTAAGTCAACGGTACTAGGAGAAGCATCAGTAGCAGAAATAGCAATATCTCCCACTGGTGGGGCGACGGCTCGAGGTAAGAACGGTGGAGCCTGACTCACAGGTTGACCTGGCCCAGCAGCTTGTGCAGGTTGTCCGTCAATGGTGACTTCCGGGTTAGGAACGAGAACACCTGGATTTTGACCAGGTTGGGCTGGAGTTGTAACAGGTGGTGCTGTGGATGTTGGGGTTGTTGGGGCTGTTGGCGTTGGCACTGATGCTGTAGAGCCTGTTGAAGGGCTAAAGCTGAGTGTAATTCCATTTGGCGATCGCATCACGGGTTGACTGCCAGGTGCATTGTTGCTCCCAGTTACCGTCACCCGAATACTATTAGCATCAAGCTGACTAACCTCAACAGAGGCAATTCCTGGTGCTGGGTTATCTTGACGAAAGCTATTACCTTGTGGTAATCGTAATTGAGTGTTGATAACATCAGCGACTAAAGCCTTGCCTCTTTTTGTAGTGAAAACTTGGGCGCGCGACCCGGAAGAAGTTTTCAAAGCGACGCTAATTCCACCATTAACTGGATTTAACTGGACATCAGTAACTTGACTAATTTGTGCCCAAACTGGTTGAGCTGCCAAAAATACAAAAGCAGCAGTAGCTAAAATAAAACTATTACCGTGAAGCTGTTTCACAGTTCATTCCTCACCTTATAAAACCTTGTTTACAAACAATTTTGAGTAGGCGCTTAGAAACCACACGCCAATTGCTTATGGGGTTTCCCCATTGGCGCTAGCCTCTCTTTTTTGAAGAAGATCGCGTTGGCTTAACTAGACGAGACTTTGCCCACCTACCCTGCGGAAAGACCAAGGACGAAAGTGAGTTTCAAAATCCTCAATTATTTCCTTAGTGTGTGGGAAGAGTTTGTCTACGCTTGTGTAGCCGCGAAATTCTATTCGTCCTAGCTCTAATTTGACTACTTTTTCGGGGCAGCTTTTGCTGCTGCCGCTATTTCTTCTGGACTAAGTGGCATCAATACCTGTAACTGGAATGATGTATTAATCGCTGCTGGGCCTACCTGCATCGGCGTTTTATCTAATGGGGATCTTGTCTCTACTGGAGCCAAAGTTGCTTGATAATCTTTAACTATTAACAAAGGCTGTAACCGCTCAATGTTACGAATTATCGATTGTGTTTGTTCATAAGTTGCTGTAATCTCAGCGCTGATCGTACTGCGTTGCAGCTTGCCGTCAACCCCTAGTCCTAGACTTCCATCGGTAATCGGTTCTGGTTTTTGGGAAATCGGCACATATCTCTTCAGTTTGGCTCTGACTGCATTAATAGAAGTTGCACTATTGCCAGACTCAATTAAGCGGTTCAAATCCAACAGTAATGTATCTAAGGTTTTTTCGTTAGCAAATAAACTTAAAACCTGAACTTTTTGCTGCTTTGCCTGTGCTAGTTCGTCTTTAACTTTGTCAATCTGTTTGATATTGGCTTTTTTTTGCTCAATTTGCGCTTGCAGTTCAGAGCTTTTGGCTTGCTGTTGCTGATAGTTTTCCCAAGCTGGCATCAGCAGGTTTAAAAATATATAAGCTGCTCCCGCTAAACCAACTACCCCTACCAAGATCCCAATAATTTTTGGTGTGAAGGCAATACCAAATACTACGGGTGCGGCTGGCGTTGCCTGATCGAATTCCCCACCTTGTTCGGAAAAATTTAAATCATCACTCAGCGTCATTTTGAAATGACTCCTGTTTGTTGCATATTACGAATTCGAGTTACTAACCCCACTGTGCCTTTTTTTTCCAACTCTCGAATTAATTCCGACGCTGGAACGTCGTTCATGCTCGATTGAATAGTGTATTTAACTACTTGAGGTGGCTTAATTACGACATTATTAGAAGATTGACTCGCACTTGATGTTAAGGGAGCATCTACTAATGCTGCTGTCACAATTCTGGTTTCTGTGGACTTCAAAAACTGAGACTGTTGTAAACTCAATAAGAAATCATTGACATCATTAAAGGAACGAGCCAATCCGTTAATTTCTAATCCCCCTGCGGGATTATTTGGTGGCTGACCTGCCGCTACTGCAATGGGTGGGATTTGCTTGATATTCTCGATTTGCACTGCCGTTGGGATGCGATCGCGCAAATCTTGCAGCATTGCTGACCAAGGACGAATCTGGTCAAATACAGTTACTAAAGCTTGGGTTTCCCCTTTAATTGCCTTCGTCTCGTCTTTGATTTTATTAATATTTCCTATTTCTGTATCTAACCTCTTGCTTTCTTGATCTAGTTGTGCAATCTGACCATCTAATTCAACAATCTTCCCTTGCAGCAACCACCAACCAACTCCAAATAAAACCGGAAGACCTATACCTACTGCAACTCCTACATACAGTAATGTCAAATCCCCTGTAGGAAGTTTTAGGGCTATTCCTCGTTGTTTCTCTGGCTTTTTTTGGTATGCTGGGCGGTCTTTAAGAAAGTTAACATCTAAGCTGTACATTTTATTACACCTCCCGCATTCCTAGACCTAGTACAATCGCCAAGCCAGAGCGTTGCACCTGTGGATATTTATCAGTGTCAACTTCCAAAGATAAAGACCCAATTGGATCTATTTGGGTAGTTGGCAAACTCAATCGTTGGGTAAAAAATTCATCTAGCTGTTGAAGTCCACCTCCTGGCCCGGCTAATAAAATCTGCGCTACCTCCAAATTTTCACTTTGATTCAGGTAAAAATCGATGGAACGGCGCAGTTCATCCGTTAGTTCCCCCAAGACTCTCAATATGGCAGCCATGCCAGGATCGAGTTCGGTAACGCCAGTTTTCCCGCCATCTATGGGAGTTGCAGGAATAACCATTCCGTGTAACATTTCCATATCTCGTGATGTAGGTAAACTCATTGCCCTTGCTAAGGCAGTTTGCATTTGATAAGTCCCGATGGGGACTGTGCGCGAAAATTGCGGCACTCCGTTAACGATGATGGCGATTTCTGTACTGTCGAACTCGATATCAACTAGTACTGCTGCTTCTTGCGGCCCAAATTGTCGCAGTTGTTCGCGAATAGTCCGAATTAGAGCAAAACTGTTAATTTCTAAAACATCAATTTGTAATCCTGCCTGCTCGAAGGTACTTATATAGGTATCCGTGATCTCCTTGCGGGTGGCAACTAGGAGTACATGTACTTTTTCAATGCCATCTTCATCTACAAAATACCCAAGTTTCTGATAATCTACATCAGCCTCTTCACGAGGATAGGGTAAATACAAACCTGCTTCATGGTTCAGCACCATTTCTCGCAATTCTTTATCGTCTAACTCTGCTGGCACTGGTATAATCCGAACGATAGAATCTCGTCCTGGGACACCAGTAGCAACGCGAGAAGTTTTGATTTTGCTCTCAGCTAGCGCCTGCTGAATTAATTGCGCCATTGCTGGAGGGTCGTTAATTTGACCATCGGTAACTATCCCTTCTGGAACTGCTACCGATGTATAGATTTCTAGTTTCAAGCCTTGACCCTGCTTGCGTAGCTGAACTACATTCACTCGTTCGGGAGCAAGCTCAATGCCTACTCCTTTTTTCGATTTGCCAAACAGACTATTGAAGCTTTTTACCACAGTTGTGCCCGCTGGACTGCTAAATTGAAAATTTAAATTTGTTGCAGTAAAGGCGTTATATATTACGTCTTTACGGGTAATTTATTTAGCCTATAATCTCAACAATTCTGTCTAAGCTTTTCACACCGATCAAGCGTAAAAATACTGGGAAAATGATTCAATTGCGAAAATTTAAACAACTTGTTGCTTTTGTACTGCTTGGCTTAATAACCAGTTGGGTTATAAGTTGCAGCACAGGTAATGTTAATACAAGTACAAAACAAGCTACTTCAGGAGCGGGAACTGTTGAGTTTTGGACAATGCAACTCCAACCTCAATTTACCGACTACTTCAAAAGCCTAATTGCGAATTTTGAATCGCAAAATCCAGGTATAAAGATTAACTGGGTCGATGTACCTTGGGCAGCAATGGAGAACAAAATATTAACAGCTGTCTCCGCAAAAACGCCACCTGATGTAGTTAACTTGAATCCGGGTTTTGCTTCTCAGCTTGCCGGACGAAATGCTTGGTTAGATTTGGATGCGAAAGTCCCGAATGATGTACGTTCCTCCTATCTGCCGAATATCTGGAAAGCAAGCACACTTAATGGCAAGAGTTTTGGGATTCCCTGGTATCTCACCACACGGTTAACCATTTATAACACTGATTTATTAAAACAGGCAGGTATCAATAAAGTCCCCGTAACCTACGCAGAATTAGCACAAGCAGCGCAACAAATTAAAGACAAAACGGGAAAATATGCCTTTTTTGTAACTTTCGTACCGCAAGATTCTGGTGAAGTGCTGGAATCTTTCGTGCAAATGGGAGTCACCTTAATAGATGCTGAGGGTAAAGCGGCGTTTAATTCAGCGCCAGGGAAAGCCGCGTTTCAGTATTGGGTAGACTTGTATAAAAAAGGTTTGCTTCCTAAAGAGGCTTTAACTCAAGGACATCGCCACGCGATCGATTTATACCAATCTGGAGAGACTGCGTTTCTAGCTTCTGGGCCAGAGTTCCTGAAAACGATCGCTAATAATGCCCCCAAAATTGCTCAAGCTTCGGAAATAGCACCTCAACTCACTGGTGACACAGGTAAGAAGAACGTCGCGGTGATGAACATAGTTATTCCTCGCGATAGTAAACAACCAGATGGCGCTGTGAAGTTTGCTTTATTTGTCACCAATGACGAAAATCAGTTAGCCTTTGCTAAAGCTGCAAATGTTCTGCCTTCTACAATCAAAGCATTGTCTGATAGTTACTTTAAAGATGTTTCAGCTAATGCTTCAACAATAGAAAAAGCACGAGTAATGAGTGCTCAAGAACTGCCAAAGGCAGAAATATTGACCCCGACATTGAAGGATTTTAATAAACTGCAAAAGGCAGTTTACGAAAACTTGCAAGCAGCAATGTTAGGGCAGAAAACTGTAGATAAAGCTGTAGAAGATGCGGCGCAGGAGTGGAATCAGAGGTAAATTCGTAATTCGTAATTCGTAATTCGTAATTCGTAATTATGATTTATGAAATATATTGGTGGTTGCTAAAAAGTCGCCGATTAAATAAAGGGAACCACACAAAACGATTAAATCGTCTGTGGTAGCGGTTGAGGTTGCAGCTGCTAGTGCTGTGAATAAATCTGGATGGATTCGGCGATCGCTTAATTCGGGACAGAGGCTGTAAGCTAGATTTGATAAGTAGTCTAGATCCGCAGAAGTTCTACCAGGCCAGGGTTCTACTGGTATTGGCACTAAATAAAGGCGATCGCCTGGTCGCAGTAATGCGGTAAAAATATCAGCATGATCCTTATCGGCAAACATTCCCACAATCCAATTGACGGGCTTATGGTTAACTGAGTCTAAGCTATCAACATATTGGCGAAGAACTTGAGCGGCGGCGGTATTATGAGCGCCATCAAGTAATAATTTATGGTTGTTCCAAGTAATCCATTGCATCCGCCCTGGCCATTTAGTTTTGGCCATGCCGTTAATTATGGCTTCTTCTGAAATCTGCCAACTCTGTTGTTGGAGAATTTCTAAAGCAGCTATTGCCAAAGCTGAATTAGTTAACTGAATTTGTCCCGCTAACGGCAAAGGGTATTTAATTAAGTTTGAATTTTGAATAGTTTGATATTCTGCCCATCCTGTAGCGATTTCACGGGCGGGTTGAGGTGTAAAAATTGGACATTGTAATTTTAAGGCGCGCGATCGCACCACTTGGTCTGCCTCTGGTGGTAATGGCCCAACCACAACGGGACATCCAGGTTTGAGAATACCTGCTTTTTCTCCAGCAATGTCAGCGACAGTAGGGCCAAGTTGTTGCCAGTGTTCCCGGCTAATGGAAGTAATGAGTGTAACCAAAGGTTCCAAGCAGACATTGGTTGCATCTAAGCGCCCTCCCAGTCCGACTTCTACCACAGCTACATCAACTTGCTGCCGAGCAAAATATAACCAAGCAGCCGCCGTAATTACTTCAAACTGAGTTGCCGATTCGTCCTGATGACGAATAACCGCTTGGACTTTTTCTAATAATTGACTCAATTCCTCAGAGGAAATTTGCTGCTCGTTCAGACAAATACGTTCCGTCCAATCAACTAGATGGGGTGAAGTGTAGCGTCCTGTACGATAACCAGCCTCTGTGAGTACTGAGGAAATATAGGCACAGACAGAACCTTTGCCATTAGTGCCAGCAACATGAATTACCGGGACTTGGTGATGGGGATTGCCGAGATTTGCCAATAGGTTGACAATGCGATCGAGTCCCAAATGAACACCAAAGCGTTGCAGGGGTTGTATTACAGAATCGATATCCAAGGAATGGGAGTAGGGAGTGGAGACAAGGGGACAAGGGGACAAGGGGACAAGATGAATAATCAATGCTCAATACTTCGGCTTCGCGGTAGTTGAGCGCAGTCGAAACTCAGTACAAGTACCCCGTGCCCCATGCCCCATTAATGAATTTAAGCTTCTCTATCGAAAAAGCCTTGAAATTGTCTTAAAGCCGCAGCGCCAATATTAAACACTGCCCAACTAGCAGCAATGACTACTGGTGCTAAAACGATCGCTATACGAAAATCGATATCCATATCTAAGAACCCCTCTTTTAAGTAGAAATTAAAGTTTTGTCAACAGCTCTCATTTTTATTTTTAGCTGAAGTGGGCAATTTTTCCAAATCCAAATGTAAAGAATGTTTAAATTATGGGGTATTGAGCATTGGGCATTGGGCATTGGGCATTGGTTATTAATTCTTCTCCCCCTGCCTCCCCTGCCTCCCCTGCCTCCCCTGCTCCCCTGCCCCCCTGCCTCCCTACTCCCTACTCTCTAAGCCTTGCTAAAACCAATATCAGTACCCTTACCAGCATGAACTAAAGCTAACTTTTGGTAACGTTTAGCGTGTTCAATCAGTTCTGCGGCTTCAACATCTGTTACTTGCCGTAATACTTTACCTGGAATACCGACAACTAATGACAAAGGCGGTACATTTTTAGTTACTACTGCGCCAGCACCAATAATGCTACCAGCGCCCACTCGTACCCCATCTAAAATCACTGCGCCAATGCCAATCAAACTTCCACGCTCAATGTAAGCAGAATGTACTACAGCGCGATGCCCTACGGTAACATGATCTTCTAAAATTGTTGGAAAACCAGCGTCACCATGTAGAATTGCACCATCTTGAATATTGGTACATTCGCCAATTTCAATTCGTTCTACATCTCCCCTCACCACTGCTCCATACCAAATGCTCACTCCTGTTGCTATATTTACCGAACCCATAACAACAGCATTGTTCGCAATGAAGGCAGCTTGAGAAAAATCAGGAGATGTCCAGTAAGAAGCGGTAGACACGATAGAATATGAATATGGTACCCAGGAACACTGGAGAAACACCAACCTTTGAGGCTGGTTGCACAACCAGGATATCACAGCGTCAAGCCTCTACGCTGAGGAAAACACTAGTGAACAATGTTCCTGCCGCAACACCGTGTCTATGCAGCAGCGAGCAAGTAACCCAAAGTGGTTGAGCCGAAGTGTATAATCCAACCCACTAGTGCTGGTGAAGACAAAACTATGTTTGTACGCACTTCATGATGAATCCAGGTTTGCAGTACCCGATGTTTGGGCCGGAAATACAGTGTCCCCATTGTCGCCAGACTATTCCGGCGTTGACACTCACAGATACCTATCTGTGTCCGCGTCATGGCGCGTTTGAAGCTAATCCTAAAAATGGAGAGTTAATCCATTTGCAATCGGGGCGTCATTGGCGGAGATGGAATAATGAATGGTATAGACAACATACTCATCCTGATGGTATTCGCTTTGAAATTCACGAAGCATTAGACAAGCTCTATACCCAAGGTTTTCGAGCAACACGAGTGATTATTGCTCGACGCTATCAGGAATTAATGAGTGGCTACTTAGAACGCAGCACGCCTTGGCGTTCTGGACAACCAGAAGCTACTGCGGCACGTTTGTACGGTTTACCCGTGGAGTTTAGCCCTGATACCTCAGATGATGCCTGTTGGGAAGTGATTAATTTTGACTTGGAAAAAGAGCCTGGTGTCCCTGTACGCTACCCTTATTTCAGGTTGTTTGAGTAATGGTCATTTGTCATTAGTCATTTGTCATTAGTGAATAACAAAGGACAAATGACTAAGGACTAAGGACTAAGGATTAATATGCACCACGCTTCTATTCGGACTGCGAATATTCATCGAGCGATCGCTTTCTACGAACTTCTAGGGTTTACAATCTCAGAACGCTTTACCACAGGCTACACCCTAGCTTGCTGGATGGAAGGATTGGGCGGCAGCAGAATTGAACTGATCCAAATTCCCGAACCAAAGCCAGCCCCAGACGCGTTTGCTGACGAACATTATGTAGGGTATTATCATCTCTCGTTCGATTTAACAGAGATTACACCAGATTTACCTAGCTGGTTGACAAATTTGCAAGAATGTGTATTATTGGCGGCTGAGAGTCAAACCGAAGGATTAGAACCGTTGAAGGTGCTTTTAGAACCGACACAACAGCAAATAGGCGATCGCATTTACGAAGTGGCTTTCATCGCCGATACTGATGGCTTACCTCTGGAATTCATTCGGATTTTAGCAAAACTCTCGTAATTCAGCTTTTTTATTAGCTTTGTTGCTAATATATTTTTTTTCTGTATTGTTACTGAAGTCACAGATTTTTTCGTCAGATTAGAGTGTAGTCATTCTTAAAAATAACTATGTAACTTAATTTACAGATAAATCTGCTAAATACATGTATGGATTTTCCAAATTTTATTCTAAATTTTATAAATATCCCTTGCCGATATTACTTTTAAGTTTATGGCTAGTAGCTGTTTTTTTGTTGAGCGATCGACCTGCTCATAGCCAACATCCAGTTATATTTACTAACAAAGAAAAATATCAGTCAACCTTGCTAGCAAAAAGAATAATGCCCTCAACACTGACAGAAAATGTCCGCAAGACAGTACTAGAGAATGGTCTAACTGTCCTGACAAAGGAAGTGCATACTGCGCCAGTGGTGACGGTGCAAGTGTGGTACAAGGTTGGCTCGCGTAACGAAGAACCAGGCGTGAATGGCATTGCCCACCAGCTAGAACACATGATGTTTAAAGGTACAAAAAACCGTCCAATTCAATTTGGACGTTTGTTTAGTGCTTTAGGTAGTGATTCTAATGCTTTCACCAGCTACGATCAAACTGCATATTACGGTACTGTGGAACGAAACAAGCTGAAAGCGCTCTTGGTGCTGGAAGCAGACAGAATGCGAAATTCCCAGATTGAGCCGGAGCAATTAGCCAGTGAAAAGCGGGTAGTAATTTCCGAGTTACAGGGTTACGAAAATAGTCCAGAATATCGCCTCAACCGCGCCGTTATGCAAGCGGTGTTTCCCAATCATGCTTATGGGTTGCCTGTAGGTGGCACCAAAGCTGATGTCGAGAAATTTGAAGTTGAGCAGGTAGAAAAATATTACCGCAATTTTTACAGTCCCGATAATGCCGTCTTAGTGATTGTTGGAGATTTTCAAACTGCAAATGCTCTCGAAACAATTAAAGAAGTGTTTGGTAAATTACCAAAAAAAGTTAGGAGTGAGGAGCTAGGAGTTAGGAGTGAGGAGTTAGAAGTTAGCAGTAAAAATACTTTTACCCCATCTACCTCACTCAGCACTCCCATCGTATTGCGAGAACCAGGAGCAGGGCGGCTGTTACAAGCTGTGTATCCGTTACCGGATGCAAATCAACCGGATGTGCCGGCGCTGGATGTGATGGATTACATCTTGACAGAGGGACGGAATTCTAGACTTTATCAGGCATTGGTGGAATCAGGTTTAGCTAGTGAACTTACAGCATCCGTTACCAGTTTGCAAGAATCTGGCTGGTATGAGTTGTTGGTAACGGCTGGAGCTAAACAAGATTTGAAAAAAATTGACTCAATGTTGAGTAGTGCGATCGCTAATGTAGCAGAAAAAGGTGTGACATCTGAGGAAGTAGAACGAGCCAAAACTCAATTAGCAGCAGATGTAATTTTGAGTAACCGTGATATCACCTCTCAAGCAATCCGATTGGGGACTGATGAGACAACTGTTGGTGATTATCGCTACACAGACCGCTATTTGGCAGCTGTTCGTCTGGTGAAGCCGACGGATGTCGTTGCTGTGATTAACAAATACCTGACAAAAGAAGCGCGGACAGTTGGCTTTTTTGAACCAACTCAGAAGCGGATAACAGAAGTTGCTGACAAAGCAGACTCAGCCCAAACTACAGAAAACTTCTCTCCTGGCGTACCCGTGCTTTTTTCTGAGGTGATAAAGTACTTACCGCCTGTGGATTTGGCTACAGATGCGATTGCCCAAGTCTTACCCCAGGAATTTAAATTGACTAATGGATTGCGGTTATTACTGTTACCAGATCGGAGTACTCCCACCGTTACCTTGAGCGGTTATATTCAAGCTGGGACGGAATTCGATCCAGAGAATAAAGCTGGATTGGCTGCTTTTGTGGCAGATAATTTGCTAAATGGTACTAAGAGCAAAGATGTTTTAACTATTGCTAAAGTCTTAGGAGAACGAGGCGCAAGTCTAGACTTTCAAACCTACCGCGAAGGCGTGCATATCGAAGGTGATAGTTTAGCAGATGATTTGCCAATACTCCTAGAGATATTAGCAGATGTTGTGAAAAATAGTACCTTTCCCAGCAAAGAGTTAGAACTGCATCGCCAACAAACTTTAACTGATTTGCAACAGGAATTAGATGAGCCATCAGAAGTAGCCAGAAGAGTATTTGTTCAGTCAATTTATCCGAAAAAACACCCCTTACATACCTTCCCGACAGAGGAGAGTTTACAGCAGATTCAGCGCCAGGATGTGATTGATTTCAAAGCTAAACATTATCGTCCAGATACAACAGTACTAGCGCTGGTGGGAGATTTCGATCTAGACAAAGTGCGATCGCTGATTAAAAATAAGTTGGGAGACTGGGAAGTTAGCGGCCAAGCACCCACATTAAAATATCCCCCGGTGGCAATGCCGCAGAAAATTGTCAGTGTCAACCCAGTTTTACCAGATAAAGCCCAAGCTGTAACTTATATGGGTTACACAGGCATTAACCGTTACGATCCTCGGTTTCATGCAGCCTTAGTATTAAACCAGATATTGGGAGGTGATACCTTATCTAGTAGACTAGGTGCAGAAGTGCGCGATCGCCAAGGTTTGAGCTATGGAATTTATAGCTCCTTCCAAGCTCTTAAGAATGTAGGGACATTTTTGATTGAGATGCAGACTAGTCCTGAAGATAGCAGTAAAGCGATCGCTAGTACCCGTCAAATACTACAACAAATCCATCAACAAGGTGTCACGGCACTGGAAGTTGAAACAGCTAAACACACCCTTATCAGCAACTACAACGTTTCCCTAGCAAAGCCAGAGGAATTAACAGATAGAATTCTGATGAATGAGGTGTATGGACTAGATAAAGTAGAATTACACTCCTTCACTGATAAAATCCAGAAAGTTACTCTTGCCCAAGTTAACCAAGCGGCTCGTGAGTTACTCCACCCAGATCAAATCGTAGTCGTTACTGCTGGGCCATCTGTGTTAGCAGAGAAAAGTATTAGGTAGAAATAGGCACTGAGCATGGATAATATAAAGAATAGGTAAAGTGGTTTTCCCCGTTCCCTATTAATTGTTATTGCTCATCAGCATTGCCTTTTGAGAATTAGTGATGAAAATTTATAACTATTTTTACGAAATTGTAATTAAATCCCTTACTTTCACAATTCATACTTGGGTACAAATATTACGGTGTAACTACGTGATATTAACGTTACTTCTAGCTCTAAATTTCATCGCTGCTACTCCAGCAATGGCGGCGAATAAGTCTTTTGATTTGCTCAAGCAACCAGCCAAAGAATTTACAGTTAGCTTGGGTAATGCGGCTAACGACCTCAAATTTGAGCCAAATCATTTGGAATTTGAGGTTGGTAAACGTTATCAACTACGGCTTAATAATCCCAGCCAACTGAAGCACTATTTTACCGCTAAAGATTTTGCCGATGGCATCTGGACACAAAAAGTTGAAGCAGGCAAAGTAGAAATCAAAGGAGCCATTCACGAACTGGAACTCAAACCCAGTGCTGAAGCCGAATGGGTATTTGTGCCCTTGAAATCTGGTACTTATGGCTTACGTTGTACAATACCAGGACATACAGAAGCGGGTATGATTGGAGAAATTGCCATCAAAAATTAAAAATAATTGAGATAAATACAACATTTCATGAAATTCTCTGCGTACCTTTGCGCTTAACTTTGCGCCCCTTTGCGTTTAAATTTGAAACCTCAATTCACCACAATTTTAGACTAAACTGTACTAACTCCCATAGTGTTAAATTATAGATATTATTTCTCAATTAATCTAGAGAAAGCATTCATACTTCAGCGTCACAGCCACCAGTAATTATTAATTTCCCATGAACATTTTCAGTAACTTACTTTCTCAAGCGACTCAGCCTGCACCTGCGAAAAAACAGCGCCGAGGAATTGAAATTAAATCGCCGCGTGAAATAGAAATCATGCGGCAATCATCGGCAATTGTCGCAACGGTCCTCAAAGAAATTTCCGAGCTAGTAAAGCCAGGAATGACAACAGCTGATTTGGATGCTTATGCAGAAAAACGCATCCGCGAAATGGGTGCAACACCGAGTTTTAAAGGATATCACGGTTTTCCGGGTTCTATCTGTTCCAGTATTAATAATGAAGCAGTACATGGCATTCCTAGCCCCAAAAAAGTGATTCGCGTCGGGGATGTATTAAAAGTAGATACGGGTGCTTATTACCAAGGCTTTCATGGTGATTCTTGCATTTCAATTGCTGTCGGTGAAGTGACGCAAGAAGCTGCTAAATTAATTCGCGTAGCAGAAGAAGCTTTATATAAAGGCATTGAACAAGTAAAGGCTGGTGTATACCTACTTGACTTAGCTGGAGCAATTGAAGATCATGTGAAATCTAACGGCTTTAGTATAGTTGAAGAATTTACTGGACACGGTGTCGGTCGTAACCTGCATGAAGAACCTTCAGTATTCAACTACCGTACTCGTGAGATGCCAAATGTTAAACTCCGGGCAGGGATGACGCTGGCAATTGAGCCAATTTTAAACGCGGGTTCCAGACACACACGAACATTATCTGACCGTTGGACAGCAGTCACTATGGATAATTCTTTGTCGGCTCAATTTGAGCATACAGTTTTGGTAACGGAGACTGGTTATGAGATTTTAACTGACCGTTTTAAGCTGTAATTGTTTAGTTGTAATTATCTGTTGTTGAGAGAGGTAAAGCGTCAAAAGAGGGCGATTTATCTCTTTATTTGTTTAACCCAATTTGTAAAATATTCAATAACTGCTATAGCAATCCTATCTAATTTTTCATAAATGATTTAGGACTGCTGATTAGTCCCTGCATAATTAGTTTTGTAAATAGAAAGCATCTCTTTAGCTTGCACAAAGACAGACGTACTTTCTGGAATAGCTTCTAACAAATTAATTGCTTGCCGCCATTTATTTTGTGCTTGCTGCCGACTTAGTCGTGAATGAGGTGAATTTTTAACAACTAAATTAGCTTCTGTTGCTAACTTGTGGGCTAATTCTAAGTTTCCTACAGCTTTCTTTTCAATTAGTACTCTTTGACTAATAGATTTATAGTTAATTTGATAGTAAGCTAATTTCTTTTTTGCGCGGTCATAAACTGATGTTTTAGCAGGAATGTTATCTAATAAAATTATTGCATGATACCATTTAGTTTCTGCTTCTTGCCAGACTTTTAGAGTATGCGGTGGCTTTTGAACTAGAGAAGCAGCCTCCATACCAAGTTTTTGAGCAGATTTAAAGTTAACGATCGCACTTCCTTCTTGAGTTAAACTTAGACTTTGTTCTCTAATTTTCAAACCAGCAAAAGTTAAGATTAATAAACTTGAAGCGATAATCAAAGCTGAACGTATTATTTTTGGTGTTGAAAACTTTGTTAATATTCCTACTTCCTGGCTACTAGTTGTTTCTCTACTACTTTCCTGTTCAATGTTTTTCAGGGCTTGTTCTCCCTGTTGAGTTAAAGTATTACCCCTAATAATTAAAGCAGCAATTTGTTCTTGGAAAAAATCACAATCATTGAGAATATCTGTCAATTCTTGAAATTTTCCCTCACTCGATATAATTAATTCGTGGTCATCGTCTAACCACTCTAAAGCGAAACCAGATTTACCATAAAAAGCTGAGACACCTAATAAAATATTTAATAAGCTACGACTATTTTTAATAGTATCAAAAATATAATTTAATTTTTGCTGTAACTGTAAGAGTTGTGTTTGAGAATCGCCAATTTTTTCAATTTGATGTTTTAAAATATTAGATTTAGCCAAGGCTAAGTCAATTTGTAAGCTGTTATTCAAGGTTTGAAATTCATTAGATATACTTAAATTAAAAATATCAGAATTTAGTTGATTTACTAATTGAATGTCACTAAGAATATCAGCAGCTATCGCTTGTAAAAAATAACCCCATTCAATCCAATCATCAATTTTTGATTGTAAATCAGTTAATGAAATTTTAGTTTCTGAGTTTCCAAACTTTTCTGCGATCGCTGGCTCGGCTAATCCAAAATTAGGTATAAATAAAGTAGCTGCTGCGCTCAATGGAGGAAGTGTAGCGATCGCAGAATTCTTAGTGCGCTCGAATCTCAATTCCTGAGCGATTATTTTTTTAATACTCCGTAGCTGTTCCTGAGCATTATTGATTAGGATAATTTGTTCCATAATTTGATTAGAATCACCAATAGTCAGTTTTAAATTTTGAATTAGTGTTGGCAATTTACTAACAAGTATTTCTAGGTTAGCCATAAATACCCCTTGGGGATTTGTCGAAAGTTTATGCAGAACAATTAAAATAGCTTGAGTAATACAACCACGTTTATTGCATCTGAGCATCCTAAATAAGTCAAAAATCTTAGGAGCTATAAAATTTATAGTTCCCGGAAATCCTGCTAAAGTAACAATTTCAGTTTAAAAATCCCAGAGAAAGACAAAATTACCCATTCACTAACCTATGAATGAAGTTGATTTAGCATTTACCCCAGCACTAGAGTTGGCGCAATTAATTCGTCGCCGGGAAATATCACCGCTAGAGTTGGTAGAAATATATTTAGAAAGGATTGGGCAATTAAATCCCCAATTAGGAAGTTATTTTACGGTGACGTCAGAGTTAGCGATCGCAGATGCCAAAGCCAAAACAGAATTATTAACAACTACCTCAGAACTACCGCCATTTTTTGGCGTGCCGATTTCTATTAAAGACCTCAATGCTGTAGCAGGTGTTACCTGTACTTATGGAAATCCGGCATTACTGAACAATATCCCTAACTATGATGATGGGGTTGTAACGCGGATTAAGCAAGCTGGATTTACTATTCTTGGTAAAACAGCCACTTCCGAATTAGGTTCTTTTCCCTACAGTGAACCTATGGGTTTTCCCCCAGCGAGAAATCCGTGGAATTTAGAATACACCCCTGGCGGTTCCAGTGGTGGCGCGGCGGCGGCGGTAGCGGCGGGACTGTGTGCGATCGCTCAAGGTTCTGATGGCGGTGGTTCAATTCGCGGGCCTGCGGCTTGTTGTGGTTTAGTGGGACTTAAACCATCCAGAGGCAGAGTGAGTAAAGCACCCGTAGGCGAACGCCTCGCTGGAATTGCCGTCAACGGGCCGATCGCCCGCACTGTTGCTGATGCTGCTGCCCTTTTGGATGCCATATCTGGTTACATGACAGGCGATCCTTACTGGTTGCCAGATCCCGAACCATCATTTCTCGCCGCTACTCAGACAAAACTCGGTGCTTTGCGAATTGCCTTTGACACTAGTATTTCTCCTTTGGGAGAAGCTGACGTTAACTGTCAGCAAGGTGTTCGCGAAACAGTCCAGTTGTTAGAACAACTCGGCCACCACGTTGAACAAAAATCCCCAGATTTTAGTAGTTTAGTTGAACCATTTCAAATCGTTTGGCAAGCTGGGGTAGCCGCATCGGGACTTCCTGCTGAAGCTTTGCAGCCATTAAATCGCTGGCTATTTGCACGTACAGGTTCCGTTGGAGAATACCTGCAAGCAGTTTCTCAAATGCAGATAGTAGCACGTCAAATTGTGGCGTTTTTCGATACCGTGGATGTGCTGGTATTGCCAGTTTATCTACATTCACCTATCCGCGTTGGGGAATGGGCTTCGCTCAGTCCAGAAGAAACATTCCAAAATATTATTGAGTGGGTTGCTCCTTGTCCGCCTGCGAATGCAACTGGACAACCTGCGATCGCCATTCCTGTCAGCTTTGATAATCAAGGTTTACCCATCAGTGTACAGCTAATTGGTAAACCTGCCGCTGAAGCCACAATCATCAGCCTAGCAGCACAATTAGAAGCGGCTAATCCTTGGATTCATCATCGTCCAGCCTGGGCAATATCAGGCTGATCGTGCAAGCGTCCCTGGAACAACTTTCACAAATTATCGTGTTTGCGGGTTTAAAAACGGTAGAGAAGATCGGTTTACAAGCTTACACTCAGGTACAAGGCTATCGCAAAGGAGAGATTATTCTCCATGAAGGCGATCGTTTACCAGCAAAACTCTACGCTGTTGTCAATGGATCGATTCAAGTTACTAAAACAGCAACAACGGGGAAAGAAACAATTCTTCGTGCCTTAGCTGCTGGAGAAATTTTTGCGGCTCCTGCTTTGTTGGGAAATGGAATTTCTCCGGCAACTGTCACTGCTGAATCTGATTGTGAAATCCTCACTGTAGAGCGAGATGCTTTATTAAAAGCTATTGGCGAAAATCCTGAAATCGCCTTACGAATGCTGATGGTTTTTAACAGTCGGATTCAGCAATTACATCAAACAGTCCACGGATTAGTTTCTGAAAGAGCGATTGTTCGCCTTGCGAGATTAATTCAATATTTTGCTGCTGAATCAGGAACTGAATCTACTTCACAAGGCGAGTGTTTAAAAGTTAAATTATCTTATTATCGGATGGCTCGAAGTAGCGGCATTACTTACGAAGAATGCGTGCGATTAATTAAAAGTCTCAAGTCAGTAATTGTCTATCATCGTGGTGGGACAATTACTATACTTGATACTGAGAAATTAGATGCGATCGCATCTGGAGATATAGATTAGTCGGGACGCACATCTGTGCGCCACTACACGCGGGAGACAGCAATTCAGACTGCTACAGCTGCTCTATCTTGTTCGCGTGCAGCCACAACTAAAACTAGACATAGAGCTGCGATCGCTTTTTGCCATTCTTGCCGAACTTGCGCGTCTTCGACATCTTCAAACATACCTATCAAGCGGGGAATAGAAGCTTCTAAAGCCGGACGAGGTAGTGGACGGTGCAACTCAACTAAATGAGTTAGACTTTCTTGATTATGGAGAAAACCAATTACCCATGTTGTTGTGTGATCGGGACTATCAGGAACCCGCTTGACTCCCAACTCATTTTTTAGCCAGTTGTAAAAAGGTGGTAATTCCTTAGCTAAAACTCCTCCTGCTGTGGGTAAAGTTTCCTTAAGTAAACTGGTATCTAAGCTGTTTAATTCTTGTTGCAATCCAGGTGAATTGAGAACTTCAGTTAAAGGTTGTAATAGTATTTCTTTCAATTGAGTTTCAGATAAACTTAATTTTTCAGCAAAAGTTAAAAGTAGCGATTTCATTTTTTTAAATTCCAAAATTAACTAATTTTTATCTGTGACTTTCTCAGAAAGTGTGAGCAGAAATGTTAGATTTTCTTCAGCTTTTAAGGTATGAGGTGCATTAGCAAGCATCGACATGAAAACACCAGGTTCAAGTACAATTTCTTCTCTAGTTAAAGTGAGTAAACCTCTGCCTTCAATCACAGCTATAAAACTGTTTATCTAGGCTGAAAGTTTGCCCACTGAAATAATTTTTTGGTGGCTATTCGTCCACCAGGACGGAGATATTTTTTACCCTCTGCTGCTAATACTTCGTGTCCGGTAGCTGTTTGGAAATTGAGGATAGTGTTGGTCATGTCTGTGACCCTCTGAACTTGTCTTACCCTTAATTTCTCAGCAATTTATGATATTGTCTCTGAGGTAGCTCATAGAAGCAATATTAGTTTGCTTGCCACTCATGCTCAAGGATCGCGTAAAGAAAGTTGTCGTACCATCTGCCTTTGATTAACTCTTTTTCCCGCAGATAACCTTCACGACGCATACTAATTTTTTCTAATACCTTTACAGAAGCAACATTCTCTGCAACACACCAAGACCAGATACGATGCATTCTCAATTCTTCAAAGCCGAACTTTAAAATTGCCTGTGCTGCTTCCGTTGCATAACCTTGTCCCCAATATTGAGTATTTAGTTCATAGCCGATATTTGCTTCCCGCATTTCTGGATCGTTTACACGGATACCACAATTGCCAATCAGCCGATTTTCTTCTTTGAGGACAACAGCTAACTGAAACTTAGTCCGAGGTTGCTCTTTTTGCTGATTGATAAACATCTGGATAAACTCGCAAACATCGTTCTGTGTGCGTTGTGTCCAGTAGTTATAACGCAAGTACAAAGGATCGGATTGATAGGCAAAAACCGCCTGCCAATCTGTCTCTACAAAGTCACGCATTAGCAAGCGGTGTGTTTCTAATATCATGTCTTTTTTTATAGGCAAGTTCTACCATATTTATGTTAGCCAGTGGAAGAATTGGCGTTGCTGAATTCAGGTATAAAAATGATTTTGAGCAATTTCAAAATTTTTGTAAAAACCTTACATGGCAACGTCTTTACATCCAGATTTATACATTGAATTAGCAACGCCAAATAATTAAGTTGCCCGATCGATTTTTTGCACTTCTTCGTCAGATAATTTCACGTTGATAGCACGCGTTGAGTCTTCAATGCTGGAAACCTTGCTAGCACCAGGAATAGGCAAAATAACGGCCGATTTGGAACGCAACCACGCTAGAACGATATTATACACCGACACGCCTTTTTCTTTAGCTAATTTAGCGATCGCAGAAATATCTTGCAAATCCTGATGGCGACGCCTACCACCAAAGGGACTCCAAGGTAAAAAGGTCAATCCCTGCTGTTCGCAATATTCTAATACGCCGTCATTTTCTGGCTGTCGCTGCCAAGGGCTGTATTGATTTTGCACCGAAACAATATCGACGATATCCCGCGCCCGCTTAATTTGTTCAACGGAAAAGTTAGAAACTCCTACAAACCGAATCAAACCAGCCTCTACTGCTTCTTTAACTGGCGTAAGAGATTCTTCAATGGTGTAATTAGGATCGGGAGAATGGTATTGCCAAACATCGATGGGTTTAGCACTGCCCAAAGCCTCAAAACTGGCTCGAATTGTTTGGCGCAAATGTTCTGGGTTGCCGTTGCTTGTCCAGTTGCCATTGGGACGCATCAACCCGCCCTTAGTTGCTACAATCACTTGGCTAACATCGCCTTTGTAACTACTAAGTGCTTTGTGAATTAGCTGCTCATTGTGGTGCTTATCTGACTCATCTTTGCAGTAAGAATCGGCTGTGTCAATAAATGTAATACCCAAATCCAAAGCCCGATGGATAACTTGGATTGATTCCGATTCAGGAGGACGATTAGCAATTGACATCGGCATACCACCCAAACCAATCGCACTTACAAAGATACCAATTTTTCCTAGCTGTTTGGTTTCCATGCTTTTAGCTATAGCTTTCTGCCCCAATTATCTATCAGTTAGTTATTCATCAGAAATCCTCCCTAGTACTTAGACTTGAGGATAAGTGAATGTAATTCTTCTTTCTGCTATGTGTGACATACCACATTATTTGACAGATAAACGACGATTTACTCTAACTTATACTTAATAAAGATGATTGACATGAAATTTTTAATTTCATTTTCTAAAAGTCATCTTTGATTGGGTCTTAGTGAAATTAATTATTATTGATGCTTACCAATATTTATAGCCGTTTGCCATGCTGTCAGAGTAGGAATAGTTGCGATCGAGTAAAGTAATATATTAACATTTACGCCCGTCAAACGGACGTAAATATTGTTAAGTAATTGTGCTGGCTAAATTATTTCCTCTAAATTTATTAGGAAATTTAGAAATTTAATTAATAGCCCTCTATAGTATAACCAGCAGATTGAACCATCTGTTTAATTGATTCTTCAGAAGCTGCAGCATCTACAGTTACGGTTTTAGTATCAACGTTCACATCTACTTTGGCATCAGATTCCATAGTCAGAATAGATTTAGTTATTTTCTTAGCGCACTCATCACCTTTAATATCGGGAACTTTCAATTTAATTGCCATTACTTACCTCATTACGTAAACTGAAATTTACATTTAATAAATATAATATCGATTTTGAGAGTGAGGGCACATCTTACTTGAGTTAGGGAATTGAGCATCACATAAATAGTAATAACTAATAGTTCTACCTAAATCGTTTTTGACAAACTATTGAAGCAGTCAAACTAAATTAAATGCTAAAATGTATAAAGTTATTTATGAAAATCCACTTAGAAACCGCTAACTTTTAAAAAGCCTTTTTTAGTTTGTGATGAGGACTCCACAAGACATTCTCCCTACTTTTTTAGGCATTGGTGTTAGAGATAGTTATTTTAGTAAGACTACCCAATCGTATAAGAGTCTATGCGTAATTCACAAAATCTTTTTATCTGTAGTTTTTAATTTATTGTATGCTTCAGATACTTTTGCCCAACATTTGAAGTACATATAGATTCAAAAAACAGCTATCTTGCGGCATAAATATATTGTGGGTTCCCAACAAAAACTTTCAGCGACATAATTATGATACGAGTGTTAGACACTGCTTAATTTGGGTATTTACGCTAGAGACTGCTTCACATTGCGAGTGGGAACGATTCCTGAAATGTACCAGTAGTTGAAATGCGATCGCTAGAAGCAACGAAAAAATTAGCATTTCTCGTTTGATTTATTTTCCAATATCTATGACGAACTATGACCCTCGAAGTAAAACTCGCTAACGCTTCTCTAGGAGAGGCTACGCCTAGTTTGCTTACGCTATCGGTGGCGCAACTCCAGGATGCTGAAGTCATCTTACTCATAAACACAACCTAGTTAACTACAAATACCCACTTTGTCAGTTTGTCTAATTGAGATATGTTTGGTAAATAAAATAAGTAGCCTAGATCATCGGCTGTTATTCCACACTTGACATAAAGCATTGTGAGTGCAAAACGTCTGCCAGAAACCATTGCCCATGTCAGAATTACCCGCCAATCCTGGCAACACGGCTTCCTTGAAGGTGAAGTGAGTGCGGGTGAGTTTGAGTGGCATTTCCAGTGGCATTTTCGTCGGGGAGAACTTGCCGTCAAGCCTTCCCAAGGTCGCGCCTTAATCAAAGAACCTCTGGGTCGATTCTTAGAGCAACAAGATTACCAGCTAGAGCCTGGAGGAGACTATGCTTTTACGATTCGGGCGGAACTTTAAAAGTTTGGAGTTATTCAATTTTGGATTCTGGATTGAAAAAAAAAGTGTTCGACTGAGCGCTCACGCCGAAGTCTAAAATCTAAAATTGGCTGGTTGCTGATTCAGTGAGGCGATTTAAGTATCTTTCGATTAAAAGGATGGCAACAATGTCATCTATGGGTCTTGGAGGCTGTCGTAGACCCTGTGGCAATAGCTTGATTAGCCCTTTGGGCGGGAACATTTGCCAATAGCGATCGCGTGCTTCTAAGGTTGTGTAGCGCTCATCTACTAAAATAATACTCAACGGTTCTGTCAATTCTTGATATAATCTCTGTCTCCACTGTTTGGCTGTAGTTTGGTCGCCCATGACCATCAAAGAGATCGGAAACCTTTGGCGCAGTGTCTCAATGCTAGCGATCGCCTCTTTTGCTAACACAACTTGATGATAATACAGTTGCCGATCCAGTCCCATCACCCCTAAACCACACTTATCTCGACCTGGATCGAACCCCAAAATGACTGGTTGCATTGGTGAAAATTCACGGAAATTCATAATTAATTAAAAATTAAAAATGTTCGCATAGTATCTGCTAAATAAAAAATGCAGCTACAGCAATTATTTTGACTGCTGTTCAATATGTTTAAATCTTACTAATAACAGTGTGCAAATAATTTTTTAAGTACTAAAAATAATTTTTCCGTTAACTATTGCTACCAATTTTACTCTCAATGGCCCGGCTGTATAAGTATCCTCTGCTGCGATCGCTTTGATCTCCAAAAGTTGATTATACTGTCTTAATTGGCTGACAAAGCGCAGAAAAGTCCCCTCTACTTGCACATTTTCGACAATTCCGGCATTACGGGCACGAAATTGGGAAGCAGAAATCAGTATTTCTAGCCGCTGCTGTAACTGATAAGATGTCATGGTTTGGGAATCAGCAGTAGTCGTGGCTAACACCGTGCCTCCCGAAAAAACCAGTTGATTCTGGGCTGTATCCGCAAAAAATTCGATCTGCTTTTCTCCCCTGACGTAATTACCAGCAGAAAAAATTCGCACGACGTATTCTTTACCATCGCCAATTTGCTTGCTTAATTGATCGACCCGATCCTGGGTCACGCGCAACAGCTCTAAGTTTGCCGAATTTGCACCAGGTTCGCTTAATTCGAGGTTGGCGTTGCGATTGGCTTCTTGTAAAAGTTGTACCACTGCCTGACGAGCAGCGGCAGGTTGAGTAACACGAATTACAGCAGCAGACAGAACTTGACCGCGAACTAAAGCCAGCTTACCCAAACGCAGGTCGCGGTAGGACTGATAATATTTTTCCAGTCTGGCAACTTCCTGTTCTAGTTCCTCCTGTTGTGCTTCCAATTCTTTGAGGCGCGATTCCCGTTTGGCAATCACTTGCTCTCGTGCTGCAACTTCTACGTTACGCTTTTGAATCAGTTGATCCAGTTGAGCAATTTTTTGATCGCGCGCTTCTATGGCTTCTTGACGGTTAGCAAGTTCGCGATCGCGTTTTTCAATTGCTGTTTTGGCTTCGTCAATGGCTTTTTTCGCTTCTGCATACAGTCGTTGTCGTTCTGTCTTCAAGAGTTCAACTGCCGCCTGTAGCTGTTTTCTCTGATTGGAAACGCTTTGCAACTCAGCTATGGCTTTTTGGTACTGAGTTACAACTTGTCCTAGCTGGCCTTGAGTGCGTTGGAGTTGAGTTTGAGTTTGAGCTTGTTGACTAATAGTGCGATTCAACTGGGCTTGCGTTTCCCTCTGTTTGGCATTTGCCGCCTGCAAGGATTGATTAATTGCCTGCAAGTCTTGTTGTGCTTTTGCTTGAGCAATTCTTGCTTGGTTTAGCTCGCTCTCTACCTGACTTTTCTGCGTTTCTGCGGTTTTTAGCTGTTCCCGCTTCTGTCTGAGGTCTGTTTGAATATCTTCTAACTCAAAGACTCCTTTTCGCAAACCTTCGTCGGCAGCGAATAAAATCCCTAACGTTGATGCTGAAATCAAACCACCAGTAAAAATTGTTACTAGTACGGCGGTGTTTTTTGGACGAAGCTTAAAAAGTGAGAGGCGGGCTTTGCCAACTCGTGTGCCGATGCGATCGCCCACGGTGGCAATTACGCCTCCCAGAATCAAAATTGCTGCGATGAGGATGTATCCGGTGGTCATCTTTAGCTACCGAAATCCTTCCTGATACAGCCTACTACTTTTAAGCATTGTCTGGAAAGAAGTGGAAATTGGCAATAGCTGAAATTATTCAATTTTAGATTTACCTCTAGCTATTAGTGTCATTTTTCAAAATAGAACACGCGCCGATTCCCCTTTCTCCAATTGTTTTTATGTGAACTGTCTACTTAAGGTAACAGGTTTATGCACAGTAATCTTCTTTTTGTGGATAGAAATCATTTTTTTCTCACGCAAATCTCCCAGTAGCCTAGTAACGGTAACACGAGTTGAACCAATTGCCTCTGCGATCGCTTGATGAGATAATTTCAAATCAATTGTGATCCCATCTGCACAAGGAACGCCAAAATCCCGACAAAGAATTAACAAAAAACTCACCAACCTAGAACCCATATCTCGGTGAGCAAGAGTTTCAATCATCATCTCTGTTTGTAAAATGCGCGAAGACAGACCTCGCAGCATTAACATTGATAATTCTGGATTTTCCTTGAGTGCTTGTTCCACTTGTTCAATTGGTGCTGACAGTAATTCCGCAGGCGTAAATGCAACCGCATGGTAAAACCGATCCGACTTATTTCCTGTCAGCAATGACAATACACCAAAAACACTATTTTCCCGCAGCAACGCTACCGTTATTTCCTCTCCTGCCTCGTACACCCTGGAAAGTTTAACAGCACCTTTCAAAAGAAAATAAACTCGTTCGGCAGGATCGCCAGGAAAAAAGATCGTTTTATTGCGTTCAAACGTTTCCACAACTGGCGGAAACGCCCCGGTCGCCATCTGACGAAAAACATTTGCTAGGGCTTTATCTTGTGTCACGATCATCTCCCTTCCCCTACCCAATGCCGGAAAAACAAAAACTGATTACCTAAGAATACACCCGAAAAATGAATAAAGCACCGTCAACCTTTCTGTACTTTCCTATACTCCAACTAATCTCTTCATAACTCTTTGTTTATAATGATACATAATTGTTGATCCTTTCAGCTACTAATTGTTGATAAGTACTTCCAATAGCTATATTCAAAAGGTTTTTTGAAGAACAAATAAAGATATCTTGAGAATATCTTTATAAAAAATCAAGGTTTTTGTCACAGCAAACACCCTTAGCAATATTCATTTTTGTCAAGCCTGTATAAAACAAAGACAAAACGTGCCTCAGATTCTAGTATGCTCCTAATGATCGATCGCATTAACAATTTATATGCTAAATCTGACTGGAAAAAATGCCCTTGTTACAGGTATTGCCAATAACCGCTCGATCGCTTGGGGCATCGCCCAACAACTGCACAAAGCTGGAGCAAACCTGGGTATTACTTACCTGCCGGATGAACGCGGCAAGATGGAGAAAAAAGTCGCGGAGTTGGTAGAACCTCTTAACCCCAGCTTATTTCTTCCCTGTAATGTCCAAGATGAAGACCAAATTAAATCTACCTTTGAGACAATTCGCGAACAGTGGGGAAAGCTAGATATCCTCATCCATTGTCTGGCTTTTGCCAGCAAAGACGATTTAAGTGGAGATTTTAGCCAAACCTCTCGTTCTGGCTTCAACACCGCCTTAGAAATTAGTACTTACTCATTAGTGCAATTAAGTGGTGCAGCGAAACCTTTGATGACAGAGGGAGGTAGTATCGTCACCCTGACATATTTAGGTGGTGTTAGGGCAATCCCCAACTACAACGTTATGGGAATTGCTAAAGCGGGTTTAGAAATGAGTGTGCGTTACCTGGCTGCTGAACTAGGGCCGCAAAATATCCGCGTGAATGCCATCTCCGCAGGCCCCATCCGTACATTGGCATCTTCAGCAGTGGGTGGAATTTTGGATATGATTCATCATGTAGAAGAAGTAGCTCCCCTACGACGCACCGTCACTCAGCTAGAAGTAGGCAACGCTGCGGCTTTCTTGTGTAGTGATTTGTCCAGTGGGATTACCGGACAAATTCTATATGTAGATGCAGGATATGAAATTATGGGAATGTGACGCGATAAAGTTAGGAGTTAGGAGTTATGAGTTATGAATTTTTAACTCCTAACTTCTAACTCCTAACTCTTTTCACTCCCCATGCAAACAACCAATCGCCAAGTTAATTCAAACTACGATCGCCTAACTGAAACTTCTCGGATTGCCACTGTTCACCGCACTACTGGTGAAACTGATGTGCAAGTTACCATCAACCTGGATGGTAGAGGAACTTGCACAGCAGGAACAGGCATTCCGTTTTTGGATCATATGTTGCATCAAATTGCCTCCCACGGGCTGATTGATATAGATGTCCAAGCCAAGGGAGACTGGGAAATTGATGACCATCACACCAACGAAGATGTAGGCATTACTTTAGGGCAAGCTTTCAACCAAGCACTAGGCGACAGAAAAGGCATTGTCCGCTTTGGTAATTTTCTTGCACCACTGGATGAAGCCTTAGTTCAGGTAGCGCTAGACTTTTCTGGACGGCCTCACCTCAGCTACGGCTTGCAAATTCCTACTCAGAGGGTAGGAACATATGACACCCAACTGGTGCGAGAATTTTTTGTGGCTTTGGTGAACCATAGCCAAATGACACTGCACATTCGGCAACTGGATGGTATTAATTCCCATCACATTATTGAAGCGACATTTAAAGCCTTTGCAAGAGCAACACGGCAGGCGGTAGAAATTGACCCCCGACGTGCTGGCTTTATTCCCAGTTCTAAGGGAGTTCTATGACAGGAGTCAAATTGAATATTGGGATTAGGCATTGAGCATTGGGCGAATGGCACTAAGAAAAGATAAAACCCCTGCTAGGGCTGGGTGTTGGGGGTAGGGTGTAGGGTGTAGGGAAAAAGTAAGAAAAGTACAATCCTCGTGCGAACATCAATGAACTTCTTGCTCACTACACCCCACACCCCACACCCCACACCCAAAAGCCTTACGAATAATAGGTTTGCCGTTAACAAGCGTGCCATGCGGCATTGGGCATTGGGCACTTGTACTGAGTTTCGACTGCGCTCAACTAGCGCGTAGTCGTAAAGCCTGCGGCATAGCTACGCTTCGGGCGCAGCCTCTTCAAGAGTTGTATTCGGCATTGGGAAAAATCTACCCTTGTCTTCCCAATCCCCACTCACCAGTTTGAGCTAATTGACACACTCGTTTGTGATGGTTATTATCAGCCTACTGGGTAATTTTTAATTAATACCAAGCTGATAAATAGTGATTTAACCGAGATGAAGTCTGTTGCAGATGACCCTAATTCTCAACTTAATACGACAGACACTCCGCCAGTAGTCCTAACTTCTGAGTTGCGAAAAGCCTATCGCACTGGTTTTTGGCTAAATCAAAAAGTCGTATCTCTCAAAAACTGTTCTTTAACGGTTTACAAAGGCGAAACCTTTGGGCTGTTGGGGCCTAATGGCGCTGGTAAAACCACCCTTTTAAAATTATTGCTGGGAATTATTCATCCTACCTCTGGACGGGGATTATTATTGGATAAGCCAATAGGCGATCGCAGTGTTAAGCAACATATTGGCTATCTGCCAGAAAATCCCTATTTGTATGACTATCTCACTGGTTGGGAGTTTTTACAGCTTGCTGCTGGGTTATTCCAAATTCCCCAAAGTGTCCAACGCCAGCGCATTCCCCAACTATTGGAATTAGTGGGTTTATCCCAAGCTGATGCCCGTAAAAAGCTTTTGCGCCGCTATTCCAAAGGAATGCTCCAGCGTGTTGGTATGGCACAGGCGCTAATTAACGAACCAGATTTGGTTTTTCTAGATGAACCAATGTCTGGTCTCGATCCGGTGGGACGCTACCAAATGCGAGAAATTATTCTGGCGCTCAAAGCTGCTGGTAAGACGATTTTTTTCAACAGCCACGTTCTTAGTGAAGTAGAACAGATTTGCGATCGCATTGCCATCCTCGCTCAAGGTGAACTAATTTGCTCTGGTTCGCTCAATGAACTCTTAGGCATAAATCACATATATCAAGTAAAAGGTCAAGGTGGTGACTGGGAAATTCTCAAAAAATGGATACCCACTCTCATATTTGAGCCTGATGGTTCCTGGCACGGTACACTACAAGACGGTTACTATGATTTTCTTGCCAGTCTTCGTCTTATGGAAGGTAAAATTATCGCCATTAACTTGTCACGCCAATCCTTAGAAGAATTTTTTATTCAACAGATCCAAAGAAAAAACAACCCCTTGAATTAGTCTTGTTGCTAAGTAGTAAATTGTCTACTGGCTTGAAGAACAAAACCCAAAATTCTGCCTTTTTGAGTTCTCTTTGCCAACGCAATCCACAAAAAATAAAATTCCGACATCTTTTCAAGGTTATTTATATTTATTTAATGAACTCGTTCCTAATTTTAGTAGTCCTTTACTACTCATCGCAGATTTTAAATGTCATCAAATTAACTCTGACAATAAAAATTTATTCGTGACTACTTGATTGTTAGCTAACAGATAATTTATTGTAGAAACTGGGTTTATTGGCGTAAATCTTATGTTTTTTGATATTACTCTATTCAAGCAACATTAAATTTAAGCTAACTTCACTAAAAATTTAACTTCAATAAACAAATTTCCTCCGGAAAATCACACTTTTCTAGGAAAATAAGAGTGTCGGGGAACATGAATACTTAGGTATAGTCAAAATAAAAATGTTTAGACAGTACTTTATTGATTGTAGTTTCAGAGTCTCAAGTAAATATGCTTAACAAAAGTTTGTCTAAATTCCTAATTCAGCCAGCTGTAGGTATGGCTTTGTTAACTGCTGTCAATGCCGCTGTGTCATCTGCCAGTCTAGCTCAGGGACAACCATTACCACCAACAACACAACCACCAATTACACAAACACAATTAGATACTAATTATTCATTAGGAGGCGGCGATCTCATCCGTGTAAATGTATTTGAAGTACCTGAATATACAGGTGAATACCAAATTCCCCCCGGTGGAGCAATCAACCTACCTTTAATTGGCAGTGTATCGGTATTAGGGCTAACAACTGAACAAGCTTCTGACGAAATAGCTAGAAGATATGCTCGCTTCCTCAAACGCCCCTTAATCTCAGTCAATCTCTTGTCTCCTCGTCCCATCAATATTTTTGTTGCTGGAGAGGTGACACGTCCTGGAGCTTACACTCTAAACTTGAGCGGAGGCGCCGGGAACAATCCAGGCGTACAATACCCCACTGTATTAGCCGCATTAACAACAGCGCAGGGGGTGACTTTAGCTGCGGATGTGACTCAAGTTCAATTACGGCGTAGAATAGGACGTTCTTCAGAGCAATCTGTCACCCTCAATTTGAAAGAACTCATTCAAACAGGCAAGTTATCGCAGGATATTACCTTGCGGGATGGAGACACTATAGTTGTGCCAACAGCAACCAACTTCAACGTCGCAGAATCTCGCAATATATTTGCATCCAACTTTGCCGCCAGTCAAACCACACCCCGCACAGTAACAATTATTGGTGAAGTTAACCGTCCTGGTTCGTATCTTGTCACCCCAGGTAATACAGATAGCCAAGTGGGCGCAACCCCTAACAGTGGCACTGCTAGTCCCACTGGTTTACCAAATGTGACACGAGTAATTCAATTAGCTGGCGGGATTACAGCACAAGCTGATGTGCGTAATCTCAAGCTACGCCGACCTACAAGAACTGGCTCAGAACAATCTATAGATATTAATCTTTGGCAACTGTTACAGAGTGGTGATGCCAATCAAGACATCATTGTGCAAGACGGAGATACAATTGTTATTCCGACGGCAACTGAAATTAACCCCGCAGAAGCGACTCAATTAGCTACGACTACTTTGTCTCCTACACGGATTCAGGTTGGTGTGGTAGGCGAAGTTAAAAAACCAGGTCTAACAGACGTTCAACCAAATAGTTCTTTAAATCAAGCTATACTCGCTGCTGGCGGATTTAATGATGCCAGAGCTAGTAGTAGTGCTGTTGATTTAATTCGCCTCAACCCTAATGGTTCTGTCACTAAACGTATAGTAAAAGTGGATTTCTCGGCTGGGATTAATGAGCAAACTAATCCCATACTCCGCAATAATGACGTTGTAGTAGTCAACCGATCTGGTTCAGCTAAGACTGGCGATACCGTCAACACCATAACTGGACCTCTAGGTGTTATCTTTAATCTTTTGAACTTATTCGGACTTTAGTTTAAAAGATAGATGCAAATTGGGGACGTTAGCCAACCCTCTTCGTCCCTAAAATTGCACTATCCTTTAATCAAAAGCAAGTTACACATAACAAACGCTTCACAAGACATTGCTTCTTCCAACTTGCGTTTTCTAAATGCTGTGATACTTGTTAATACAAGTCTGCTATAAATACTCTGACAGCCGCTCTCTTCTGATTTGCCAATGTTCTAAGCTATCTGACCACTTTTATATATCCGTCATTATAATAATTTTAAGTAATATTACCTATAAAAAAATACTGTAAACTTTAAAACTCTCACTGTAAATTCATAATGTGCATTGATAGGCTTTTGAAATCTTTATTGTAGGTACTCGGATTTCTTATGATAATGAGAATCTTTTAGAAAGCAGATTTCGTAAATACTAGTTCATCACTGATTTTTAGTCATTCAGTGATTCTTATTATCATAAGAATTATTTAAGTAAATCAACTAATTGATGACAGATATACTATTTTAACCACAGATACCGCGTATACACAGTAGAATGATGTCGAATTGGAAATGACGCCATTTGTACGGTTGCTTGGTGTTCATGAATAGGGTAACTCTGGATACTGATATTTTTGATTCAGTGACTTTATCAGATGTTTGCAATTTTTTGGAACACAAGCTCAAAAGGTGGTTCAGCCATATTTACGCGAAAATGCGCAGGTTTAAACCTATAAAACCGTGTATAAACTTACAAGTGGCAGTGATACGACCGTATCCAATACTGGGTTATTAACTAAGGCTAGAGTTACTAACCGTTAACGATTGAGTTTTTGCAACATACCCTATTTTTTCCCTATGATGATTCATGGTTTCGGTTTTCTCAGTTTGAGCGCATCTCTTGTACTTCCCTGGGCATTAACAGGTCTGGTTCAAGGGCAGAGAATAACAGAGTCTTTCTTTAAAGATGTTCCTCAGCCATCCACTATTCAGGAAACACCACTACCTAACCGCAAGTTGATCAGTGGTATTTCAACTGGGACAACATACTATGTTAGTGGTAACGGAAACGACAGAAATAGCGGACTTTCTACCTCATCCGCTTTTAGAACACTTCAAAGGGCAGCAAACCTGACTAATCCTGGCGACACGGTACTTATTATGAACGGGCAATACAAAAATGGGCCCAAAAACGGTGCTGTACTAAGTATTAAACGTTCTGGAACTGCAAATGCATGGATTAAATATAAAGCATATCCTGGGCATTTTCCAAAAATTCAGCACAATACGTGGAATGGTATCTCGATTTCAAATGGAGCTTCATACATCGAGATTAACGAGCTGGAGGTTATAGGGAACAATGCTAATATCACCCGTAATTATGCGTTAAGTCAGAAATATAACACATCAAATCAGCTTACTAGCGGAAATTGCATAAGCATTGATGGAGGAAACAAAGGCCGTTCTCATCATATAAATATTCTAAACAACAAAGTGCATGATTGTGGAGGAGCAGGTATCTCAGCAATCCAAGCTGATTATGTGAAAGTGGATAATAACACTGTTTTCAATAACGCTTGGTACACAGTTCATGGTTGCAGTGGCATTTCCCTGCTTAATAATTGGAGTTCTGACAACAAGCAGGGATACAAGATATTTGTGACCAATAACAGAAGCTACAATAATCGAATGTACGTTCCTTGGATTGGTTCCGGAACGATTTCAGACGGTAATGGTATTATTGTTGATGTTTCAAAAGGATATAGAGGACGGATTTTAATTGCAAACAATCTCACCTACAATAATGGCGGTTCAGGTATTCATTCCCATGATAGTCAGCATATCGATATTATCAACAACACGGCATATTTGAATCAGCAAAGTCCAGAAGTTAAAAAAAAGGGAAAAGGCGAAATTTATGCGGGTTATTCGTCTGATGTCAAAATTTTCAATAACATTATGTATCCTTCCCCTGGTAATGTTGCGAATAGCAATATGAAAAATGTCAACGTCAGTTATAACTACAATGTTTATCGTAATAATTCGACAATCAAGATTACAGGGCCTAACGATATGATTGCAGATCCACAGTTTGTTAATGCCTCGGCTCGTGACTTTAGATTGAAATCAACAAGTCCGGCAATTAATAGTGGCTTAAAGTGGAGTAGTTTGAAAACTGATTTTCTAGGCAATCCTCGTGTGTCCGGTTCTGCACCTGATAGAGGAGCATACGAAAATCGGTAGTAGTTAAAAGTATGGCATTGGGTTGTAGGATAAAGTTTTTATTGATATATAGCTTTTGTCTACAACTCAATTCAAGAAGGCCAGCAACAGCCACGAAGCAAAACAGTGAAGATATATCTTATCCGATCTAGGAGCGCTATATAAATAATTCTTAGTCCGGTTAATTACTTATTATTTAAAACTTCTGGCGTCTTTACGTCAGTCTTTATTAATAAATATTTATCCGGACTTGATGTAACTCCTAAAATAATTTTTTAGAAGCTTTATTTCTTCGCCAGTCCCTTAAGCTCTTTTTTCAACTCTCTTGGGTTAAAGTATTCGTGAGAATGATATCGATAACTACTAGATTCATTTTTATCAATGACTCCATTGACTACTAAACCTAGAACGTTGTAATTGGATCTCTCTAATATCTCTTGAGCAGCATTAGCACTGTTGGAATCAATTACTCCGGGTCGGGCTACTAACAAAATACCATCAGTCATTTGGCTTAAAGTCAAAGCATCGGCTGCCAAAAGCAGTGGAGGAGCATCAATAATTACAAAATCATACTTGTACTGGGATGAGAAACTATCAATGAGTGATGCCATCCGTTTTGAGTCAAGCAAAGCAAGTGGGTTGGGAGGCCTAACTCCAGCAGTTAAAACATCAAGGTTGTCCATTACCTTAGATACGGCAATGTTAAATTCAGCCTGACCTACGAGAACCTCACTTAAACCAACTTCATTGGTTAATTGCCAGAGATGATGTTGAGAAGGAACTCGCATATCTGCATCTATTAATAAAACTTGACGTCCTAGTTGAGCGATCGCTGCTGCCAAATTAGCTGAAACTGTAGACTTGCCTTCTTTAGGAATTGCACTAGTTATCACAATGGTTTTAAGCAATTTATCTGAACTTAAGAATTTCAGATTTGCTTGAATCATTCGGTACATTTCACTCGTTAAAGAGTGGGGAGTATCTCTGACGGCAACTGTTTGAGACGTTGATTCTGCATTTGAATCACGGGAACGAAGCTTTTTAACAGACAAAGGAACAATTCCTAGCAAAGTATATCCAAATACATCTCTAATTTCTTTAAGTGTTTTTAGAGATCTATCTCTCATCGCGAGAAAAAGTACAGTTGTGGTAGCAAAAAACAAACCGAACATGACTCCTAGCACCAAAACAATTATTTTTTTGGTTAATGTAGGATCTTCAGGCACTAAAGCCTGAGCAATAATTCGGGAACTAGGGGTATTTGTATTTTCAACTAACTGTAATTCTTGAACCTTTTTCAATAGAGTTTGATAGGTCGATTCTGCAACTTCAACTTTCCGTTCTAACTCCCGCTGGTTTTGAGCCAACTGGGGTATGAGTTTCACCCGCTGTTCATAGCTGGCACGAGAATTATATAGTGACGAGAGTCTTTGAGTTAAGCCAAAACGTTGTATTTCTGATTGCAGAAAGTTTTGTATCAAGCTTTGTCTGAGTTCTCCAATCTGCAATAGGCTCTGGGGAACTTGTGTTTGATTGCCAACAGTCTGACCAACTTGCTGTTGTAGGAGAGATTTTAAATTCGCTTTTTTTGCTTCTAGGTTAATAATTACTGGGTTATCATCTAGAAAACGGCTGCGCTCAACCGCTAACTGCCGATCGGTCTCTTGGAGTTGTGTAAGAATTCCCTGTACTGCTGGTGACTGACTGAGGGCACTCACAGCGATCGCTTCTTGAGAATTTAGCTCTACTTTCTGCCGTAGTTGATTGGTTTGGGCATTTACCTCATCCAGTTGAGCCTTGACAGTATTCATCTCATTGTCTAGATTTCCAATAGTCGCAACAGCTGACCTTGTTTCCTCTGATAAATCTGCAATCTGATGCTTTTGTTTAAATATACGTAGCGCTACTTCTGCATTATTAACAGCAGCTTGAGTTGTAGGAAGTTGCTTGGCCATAAACTGACGAGTCGCTCCTGCCTCAGAGCGATTTGTCAGAATATCATTTTCTAAATAAAACCTCATAATTGTGTTGACTACTGCTGCTGCTTCTTCAGGATTGTGACTTTTATAAGTAATACGCAATACATCTGTCCCACCAACAATTTTTAGGTTCAGGGCTTTTAGTAGTGCTTTCACCTCCAAAGGTTCACCTTCGTTGTCTTTTAGTTGTAGTTTGTCTATTGTCCGTTGTAATAAAGCTGGGGAAGAAATAACTTCTATCTGACTGCTTATGGGATTTTGAGTTGCTACCAATGGTTTCAAATCTCCTGCTTCTCCTCCTTCAGAGGTATCAGGGTAAAGATTATTGCCTGCTACTTTAAAACTGGGAATCCTGAATAACAGTTTTCCTTCTGCTTCATAGTCTGGCTTCAGAAATTGTGTAGATATGGCACTCAGAATAACTGTCGCCACAAATATACTGAAAGCAGGCAACCACCAGCGTTTCAATATCAATAAGTAACGATTAAGGTCTAAATCAATAGATTCTCTAGATTCCATAGATTTTTCTGACATAAATCTTCCAAAGTACAGGTCTTAAGCAAGAAACTCAAAATTGACTTATAACAGTCACAAACCAGTGCAATTGACAATACTGATTATGTATAATTTTACAATATAAAACATAGTATAGACGAATACGGTTCAGTTAAAGCTTAACTCTTTATCGAAATCCTTTTTTTAACGAACCGCCAAAGGCGCAAATAAAAGAAGCAAGAAGTGCTTAAATGAAATGTATTGTAGTATATATTTAAGTTAAAAATTTAGTCCCCATTGAGTGAAATGTGTAACGGTGGTGTGTACCTTTATTGAGCAAAACCTTTGTTAATTTTGGAATTTCAGATGAGTTAACTACGTCCTAACTATAACGACCTTCCCATAAATCAACCCTTTAGTAACAGGAGGTTAAATTAAATTTTTTTTGCATTAGCCATCAACCACTAATATTCATTCACATTTATTTCTGGATTATCAAAGACTTGATTTTTGGCTTGGATATTATACGGCTAGATTCCTTGTCAGATCAACTATCTTAGCCAAAGCCAAAATTTCAAAGTCAAGTAAAAAATCCGTTCTTTAGTCATTTTGTAATTTTGACCATAAACATCTACTCATTAGTCAACTCATTTACTACTCAATATAGTAATTCTGAAAGTTAAAGTAGCTACCTACTTTGCCAAACTTTATCGTAAGCATCTAACAGTTTTGGAGCTTGATATTGCCATTCAAGAATTTCCTCCATTCTACGTCGGCCCTCGGCTCCGATCTTTTGTCTACGTTCAGGAGAATCTAGAAGTTCCAAAATTTTCTCGGCAAATTCTACCTCGTCATTAGGTTTGGCATAAAGAGATGCTTCTTGTGCAGAACGTCTTCCCTCTCGCAAATCAAACTGGACAATTGCTTTTCCCATTGCCATGTATTCAAGGATTTTATTCATAGTGCAGTTTTCGTTATAAGCAGATGTTGGAGAAGGTTCTACACACACGTCGCAGCTGGAAAGCCGCTCTAAAAGTTCTTCACCTTGCTTAAACCCTGTAAATTCTACAAAATCATTCACTTCTAACTCTTTGGATAAGTCCTTGAGCTTTTCTGCCATAGGACCACTACCAATTAGCATAAAGTGAATATCAGAGCGATTTTTTTTGTGGACAATGTAATATACCATTCTTAAGAGATAATCGATACCTTCTGGTTCTCCCATGACACCCATGTAACCTATCAAGTAGTTTCTACCTCTGCGGTAATTGGGGTTTGGAGGCATTCGGCGAAAGCGCGAAAGATCCGGCGCACTACGAACTACAAATACTTTCTCTGGTTTCTTTTGCCCACGCTTAAGAGCTACTTCTCGGTGTGACTCGTTCGTTGAAATTACCATATCTGCTGTGGCATAGGTTAAGCGTTCAGCCCAGCGTAATCCATAATAAAAAATATCGCGCCGACGATACTTAGCTTCATACATTTCTGGACTGAGATCGTGATGATCGAAGATAATAGATATACCATGAAATAATTTAAACCATGCTGCTACCAAGAAAAGTAAATCGGGCGGATTACAAATATGTATGACATCAAAACCACGCTCTCGCCATACCCTTTGAGCTAGACGGAATTGCCAGTTAATCGCCCAACTGTACTCTCGGAGATAGCCAATGACAGAACTTTCTTCCGGTGGTAGAGGGTGACGGTAAATGTGAATCTGCTCAATAATTTCGTAATCTTTTTCAAAGCCATTACCCGTAGGTGAAATTACACTAACTTCATACCCAGCTTTTTGCAAAGTAGTTGCTTCCATCCATACCCGTCTATCAAAGGGAACTGGGAGATTTTCAACAATAATTAATACTTTTTTCGGTGATGCCATAATAATTTCAATTTTTAATTAGTTTAGTCAGTAATTATTCACTTACTCGGAAAAATGCTTGAAACCCTGAATTTATAGGTATAGCCAGGGTAAATGTGAAAGGCTACTTTAGTAAAACACTCAGTCGTCAAGTCTAAAATATACCTTATTTATGGAACTTATATTCATAACTTGGCGAAACTGGATTAAATAATAAATATGCATATACACATCATGACAGCTATCAGTTTTGCTGTTATTAGCTGGTTACAATTATATTGATTAATCATCTGATTTTTAGATTTTGACTGAGAGAGATGCCGCCACATAGAGTATCCAAGTCAAACTATTTGATTCCATTAAGTTAGACTCAGTGAGGCTAGATAAAAGTATATATGTCATGTGTATAAGTGGCCAAATATCAAATGCTGTTTTGCTACTACGCACCCAAGCAAATCCTTGCAGATAATTGCGCCAAAATCCAAAAAAGAAGACTCCTAAGCCCAAAAGACCCAAATCTAGGCAAAGAGCGAGATATCCATTGTGGGGGTGGCTTGGCGTCCATGCAGCTGCAAGCCAAATATCGGCAGATTCGCCATTCCATCCTTGCCAGAATCCACCATAACCGTAACCAAGCCAAGGATGTTTCCAAATCTTATCAATTACTAATGGCCACAACTCTGTTCGACCCGTCAGCGTCGCATCTTTACCAATTGCATTGAACAGGACATTCGCGTTACTAGACAACCAAAAATATAAGCTTTGGCCGATAGTAGCTATCATTATTAGGGTTGGTACCATGAACTGGTAAGACCAACGCCAAATTTGAAAACCAAAAAATGTCAATATTATGATTAATAGGTTAACTAAAGATGAACCGGAAGCAGAAAGCCGTAAGAGTATTATTGACAAGCCAAATCCTGCCCAGAAAAGCCAATTACGTCTTTGAGTTTGATAACCAAGTATAAAAAAAGTCATACTACTTGTTACCATTCTTGCTCCCAGACCGTTTTTGTGCGTGAATACTCCACGCCACTTTGAGCCATCCAAATCGCTCTGTATTCCGTATTTAGGCAAAGCTATGGCAAAAACAAAACTGAGTACTATAATAATTGCAAAGTTCCAAGCAAGTAAATGTAACTGCTGTTTTAAGTTATATCGTGAAGCAAAATATAGTCCAAATAAACTGGAATTAATCAGGGAAAAACTATTTTTTAATGTTGTTGATGGTTCAAAAGACCAAATAATAGAAACAGCTGACAATAAAATTAAAGAATAAAGCCAAAAGTCTTTCCTAAGGAAATAAAGAGTTTTCTTCCAACGCAAAATTAGTAGTACTAAGGTAACTAAGTAGATTAAAGAATAAATAATCCGAATCACAGAGCTATCATATTCTACTAAATCAGTCTGCCCTGCTCCTCCTGACAGTACAACAACAAAAATTGCCCCTGAATACATCAGCAAGCTCAAAATTGTGAATACCTGTTCAGCAAAAATTAGTATTTTTTTCATAATAAATTAACTAATATTTATTTTGCATATTCAGTTCTTTATAATAAACTTGAGCTGTTTGAGCGGCAATATTTGACCAATTTAAATCTTCCTGACAGCGAGCTAATGCCGCAGCTTGCATACGTTGTTGCAAATCGCGATCGCTTAACAAATAAATAATGGCATCAGCTAAAGATTGAACATCACAAGGTGGAACTAACAACCCATCTTTTTTATGCTGAATTATCTCACTTAATCCCCCTACTTCAGAGGCTACAACCAAGGTTCCCATCCCATAAGATAAAGCTGCCACTCCACTTTGAGAGGCTTCTATGTATGGTAGAACTGTTATCGTACTGCGTTGAAATAGATTACTTACTTCTTCAAGGGGGATAAAGTCATTGATAATTTCGTAGTGTTTCTCATCATAACCATTAGGGAAATATTGTTTGATATTTTCTCCCCGTCCAGCGATAATCAGTTTGACTTCAGGTATACGTTCAGCAATTAAAGGCATAGCCTGAAGTAAATATTTCAATCCTTTGTATGGCCAGATCCGGCCAAAAAATAGTAACGTATTTGGATCGCGAGTCTGACTATATTTCTTACCCCGACGCTGATACAAACTACCAAGTTCCCCATGTGGTAAAACATTGACTCGCTCTTGAGGTATACGAAATTGTTCAATTAGAATCTTTTTTAGTTGATGAGTATGAACAATCAATTGTTGGGAACGATAGAAGGCAATACGCCTAGTATACTCTGAACCGAATACAGCCATGCTATCTCCTGGGTGACGGAATATGTCGTGGATAGTTGTCACCAATGGCGGCATTTTGTTGAGTAACAAAGTCCAATCATACCAAGGATCGTTAGTTTCTTGCACATGCAAGATATCCGGCTGTATGTCTTTGATAATACGCATCATCGCGTACATCGACAATAGGTTGCGTGGATCGCGAATCCGTGGTTTTTTAAAGCTAATTACGCGGATGTTGGGATCGAGAACATTGCTACAGACATTTGAAACTTTTTCCGGGTGAATTAGCGTTAAATCAACATATTTAACCAGACTGTTTGCTAATTCAATAGTGTAATCTTCAAAGCTAAAATGTAATAAAGCAACTTTAATCATAATTACAATTATATCCTCCCTCTTAAATTCTTTATTTCATCAGTTTTTATATTTTTTTATTTATGAGTTAATAATAATTTATTTGAGACTAATTACATTACTGCGATCTTAACAATTTCAACCATAAAAACCGAAACCCTCCAAATGCACGAATACCTAAATAAGTTACAAATAAAGTATAAACACAAGTTGCAATAATTAAAGTTAATATAAAGTTTAAACTAAGTTTTTGTAAAAATATTAATATAGGTAGCATTACAATAGTTATTATTAATGGTCGGCGCACAATTCGCCATAAATTTAATGAAAATAGACGAGTATAGGTGAAATAAATATACTGGCTAAAACCAGAAATAGTCATCAATAATACCATTAAAGCTGCACCTAGTAACTGATAGCGCGAAACTAATACCACACCTCCTAAGCTCCCTAATGTACTGGTAATAACTACTTCACGTAGGTTCACTATCTCGAAACCATTGGCTACAAGTAAATAAGTCAGTGAGCGGGTAAACGGCAAAAAAATAAGTGATGCAGCGCTGATCGTAAGAGCTATATTTGCTTCAGCAAAGCTAGCATTATAGAGAAAAACTAATAAATCTTTGCCAAACAATAAGATCCCAAGAAACAAGGGCAATGCGATGATTAGTAGGATTTCGATAAGATTTTCAGCTATCTGCCTCTGCTTTTCCCTTCCTTGCTCTACTGCTTTTGAAAGCCTTGGAAATATTGCTAAACTCATACTGTTAGCAATAATCAAAAACGGTTGTAATAATTGTGTTATTCCGCCAAATAAACCTACTAAAAACTCGTTTCCTAATAATGAAAGGATCAGTATTTGAATTCTGCCAATTACTACAGCTATTGCTTCAATAGCAAAAAATGTGCGCGCATTTGTGATTGTATTCAAGACAAAATTTCTATCGATTTGCCATTTTATTTTTACTAACCGAGCGATAAAAATCCATTCAATTACTAAAATTAGTGTTTCAGAAAAAACTAGGATCGCCCCTAAATATTCAATTCCATATTTTAGTTGCATCGCCCAAATCATGATTATTAGGCGTAAAATATAAACTGGCACTGTAGCGATCGCAATCAGATGCATCTTTTCTTTCGCTTGAAAAATTGCCTCTGTGATATTAGAAAGCGCAAAGGGGATGATCGTTAAACCCATTATGTAACAAACAGTCGAGGTTTTAGTACTGTAGGGAAGTAAAAATACTACAATCACCAATGCTCCATAACTGAAAAAACTAAATATTAGCTGTAAGCAAGTACCACTCATTAAATAGACTGATGTTTTTTGGGGTTCACGAGCTAGTTCTCTAGTGAACAATGTTTTTAGCCCTTGTGAAGCAATGCCTACAAAAATAAAATAGTAGCTATATGCTAGTAGATACTGCCCTAAAGCCTCAGCTCCTAGAGTACGAGCAATCGAAGCGGTTAACACAAAGGCTGTAACACTTTGTACTAACCGATTGAGTATCATTGAGAAGGAATTACTTATGAATTTGTACTTTTCTACCATTCTTATAATTCTTAATTCAGCTTAATTCTTTCATTTTGAGTCATCATGATTTTTTCGGATATATCCTGCTAGATTTTTTAGAACATCCTCTCTGTAATGTAAAAAAATCTAAATTGAATCCGCCACAAATTAAACTGAAAACTGCAATAATTTTATTGATTTATACGAAAAGTAAATTCTCTAATCATAGCTGCCCAGCTAGAGATTTTTTATTTTAGTAAGCACCATCTTTTTGCAAAACCACCATAACTGTTTTAAGAAGAATTTCAAAGTCTAACCTTAGTGACCAATTTTCGATATAGCTAATATCGAGATGAATCACTTGTTCAAAATCTAAAATGTTTGAGCGACCTGAGACTTGCCAAAGACCCGTAATACCAGGTAAAATTTCATGTCGAATAAAATGATGTTCGGCAAACTTTTCAACATCTCTGGTAGGTAAAGGGCGAGGTCCCACTATACTCATTTCTCCAAGGATAACGTTAAAAAGTTGAGGTAATTCGTCTAAACTGTAACGACGGAGAAATTTTCCAACACGGGTAATGCGAGGATCATCTTTAATTTTAAAGATAATCCCATCTTTTGTTTCATTTAATGCTTCTAATTCTTTTTGTAACTTTTCCGCATCAGACCTCATTGTTCTGAATTTCCATACTTTAAACTGTTGACCATGTAGACCTATACGCGTTTGTTTGTAGAATACTGTGCCTGGAGAGTCAAGTTTTATAGCTATAGCTATAGCTATATAAATGGGGAATAAGAACATTACAAATAAAGTTGCAAAACAAAAATCACAGCTACGCTTTATCCAAAAATCTTTACCTGTAATTATCGGACAATCCAAACTTAAACAAGGCATTCCTCCTATTTTGTTGAATTGTACGTTTTTGTAAATTGGTTTTAATTCCATCGGTAAAATATGTACTTGTATCCCAGATGCTTGAAACAACCAGCACAAAAACATTCTATTTTTTAGTGCATCCCAAGATATAAAAACTTCTGTCACTCCTAGTTGATTAAGCTGAGTCAATGTTTGCTGACGCTGATATCTGTCTAGTGAATTGGCATTCGCAGTTCCAGATATAATGTAATGCTTTTCTTTTTTTATAAAACTCTCTATCTGCTCGTGATCCTGAGGATCGCAAATAATGAAAACAGAAGAACGAACTATTTTTTTTTGTTTGCGTAGATATTCAAGAGTAATATTTACAGCATATCTACCAGTACAAACAAAAAATACACTTAGCAACCAAGGTAATAATATTAATTTTGGACGTGTTATATCAATAACTGGTTTATACAAAAAACTAACTAATAGTATTAATCCATGAGCAAAAGTTAGCGATTTGATAATATTGAAATAGTCATAACGTTTTTGACCTTCTCTATAAATTCCTTCGATAGCTAGCGATCCTATTTGAATCCCAATAGCTGTTAAAATAGGTAAATAATGGCTCGGTATATACCAACTAAAGTGTCCATCAGTAGATTGATATGCTGCTAAAACCCAAGCTAAAAATAAAAGAGTACAGTCTACTAAGAATAATGTTGTTAATCTTAACCACCACGAACCCTTACGTACTGTGACAAACGTCGATGCACGTAAATCCAAAGGTGCTTCACTGAATTTATTTGTTGTAATGCTTTGATTACTCATGAGTAGGAACACTTGGTGTAGGTAAAATTTGATAGGAGCTTAAAAATACAAGACAATTTAGCTATTTCACTATTTTTATTTACAAATAAACCTGGAATTTTTAGTCTTAGTCTTAATCATTTTCTTTAGAGTAACTTTAAGTTCTCGATCAAAAACATTTTCCAGGTCGGTTTGAGTGCTGTTTTACTAACGAGATATTTAGGTTTGATTGCAGTATATAATCACATTTTAGTCTGTACAAATTTAATGAAAAAAAAAGGATTTGTTGACTAATTTAGATTATTAGTAATTAAACAAAACTGCGGATGTTAAGAATCAAGCAAGTAGGCAAACATAAAAATAAAATATTATAATTTTCCAGGTTACTAATACATCAGATCGATCGTGGATATCGCAGATATCTTGGAGAGTTTCACTTCTTTGTTCGAGGTATAGAATTATTGATATAACCTCAGAAATCACTCTAGCATATTTATTTAGACTAATTCAGCTTTGAATATAAAGTTGTCTTATTCTATCTGTTGTTCTTACGCAGAATTACTGATTAAAAATCATATTACATAATTTATAACAAAATGCATTAAAAGTTTGATTTTTGTAATGAAACTTTACATACTGACTTAAGTCAGTTTCATAGATATTTCTAAATGAAGTCTTAAAAGGGCAGCAACCTTAAGATGAGACTGTAGTTTAGAGTAGAAGACTGATGTTACAAACTTAATTGAGTTTTATGAGGTTGGCTAAATTATCCAAAAAAATAAGATTATGACTTTACATTAAATTTATATAATTAGAGATAAAATGAAGATTTTGTAAAAACTATCTTTCATCAAGTAGATTTTACTGAGATAGGATAATGTACCTTTATAATTACGTGTAAGTGTTTGTATTTATTCGATAAAACAGAAATTTGATTTTTGGGATTAAACTGCAATAATTTCGAGTTTCATTTCAATCAATAAGACACAGGGTAAAAGTATGGTGACTAGTAAATTAGATATAGTAGATCGATTGGGCAGGTTTTTAAACAATAAAAAATGGCGTTTGCTGACAAATTTGCGTCTAAACAATTTAAAAGTTAATAAGATTTTACGATCAACAAATGATTCGGAAATAGGCAAAGTCCAAATAGAAATAAACAATTTATATTTTTCTGAAAAAGATTATAGGGATTTTATAAATTCGGATGTATTAAGTAAATATAATCAGCTTGATTACATCCATTCTAAGCCACTTGAATATCTGACGACAATGAGTCTATTAGATTTGAAAGAAGGTGATGAAATACTAGATGCCGCTGGTGGTGAGAAAGCTGAATATATAAAGGCTTTAATGGCAGTTTCGGAGTTCAAATTGAATGCTTACTGTCAAGACTCCTTATTGGACGGAAAAGTCACAGATGGAATTAAGTACATTGGTGGCTCTATTGATGCGATCCCTCTCCCAGATGAATCTTTAGATGGAATTAGCTGTCATCATTCTTTTGAGCATTTTCAAGATGATTTGGATATTAAGTTTATTAAAGAGGCAGTACGTTTATTGAAAGTGGGCAGAAAACTTGTCATTGCACCGCTATTTTTAACTAACGAATATGCAGAAATCTGGAACAATAAACGGATTCAGAAGCCCAATGTTGACAAAGCAATTACAATTTTTGACAATACTGCAAGCTTTGCTGGATGGGGTGCATATGAAGGCTTTGCTAGAACTTATAGTCCTGATGCATTTAAAACAAGAATTGTTGAAAATTTACCGAGCAACTGCTATGCAAAAATCTACAAAGTTATTGTAGATGGGAAACCTGTGCCAGACCTCCAAAAAAATTATCATCAACCTCTGCTCAATGCTGAAATGAAGGCACTGGTAATAGTCAAAAACTAAAGAGCAAGCAACTTTTTAGTTTGATAAGTGTTATAGCTGTTTGCAATTCTTTGGAGTTCAAATAATTAGTAGGGGTGCACAAGATGTCTGTGTGCTCCTAGCGTCTGTATCATTTAATATTGCTGTATATCAGTTCTATGATAACTAATAGTATTCTGCTTATTTTCTAGAGATTGGAAACTATATTTGCTCATATCTTTTTTAGTCATAAACCTTTAATTATTTATGCCCACTGGAACTTAATATATAAAATGCAGATAAATAGTCAGACATCAGAAGAATATAAGCAAAAGATTACCTTAAATACCTTAACTAACATTATCGACACTCAAGTTTTACAGGAATTAAATGATACCCAAGTAGTTTATCATCAGTATCTGTGCATTCATCAAATGTTCGAGATGCAAGTAGAGCGATCGCCCCAAGCCATTGCAGTAATATGCGAAAATACACAATTTACTTATCAACAGTTAAACCAGCGGGCGAATCAACTAGCGCACTACCTACGTTCTTTAGGCGTTGGACCGGAAGTACTTGTGGGTATATGCCTGGAGCGCTCCTTAGAGATGATTATAGGACTACTGGGCATTCTCAAAGCTGGAGGCGCTTATGTGCCTTTAGATCCAGCATATCCCTCAGAACGTTTAGCTTTTATTTTGCAAGACACCCAGACACCAGTATTGTTAACCCAAGAAAAATTAGTTAAGAACTTACCACCGCATCAGGCACAAGTGGTTTGTCTGGACTTAGACTGGCAAGGGAATATTCAAAACAGTCAAGAAAATCCTGTAAATAGAACTACAGCTGATAACCTCATTTACGTAATCTACACATCTGGTTCTACAGGACAGCCCAAGGGTGTGATGATTTCTCACCGTAGTATCTGTAATCAACTCCACTGGAAGCAAACAACTTTTGGATTAACTCACACAGACAAAGTTTTACTAACTATTTCTTTTAGCTTCGACCCCTCAGTGTGGCAGATATTCTGGTCATTGTGCTTTGGGGGTCAATTGTTCATGGCTCGCCCTGGTGGACATCAAGATATAGCCTATCTTGTGAAAGTGATTACTGAGCAGCAAATCACAGTTCTGGCTTTAGTACCTTCCGTACTGCGTGTCTTATTAGAAGAGAAAGGAATTGAAAATTGCCGATTCATCAGACACATTACCTGCGGTGGTGAAGCTTTACCTGGCGAACTCATAGAACGCTTCTTTGCCCAACTGAATTTGGACAATGTTTTACATAATTGTTACGGTCCGACAGAAGCTTCTATTGATACCACTTTCTGGAGTTGCCGACGAGACACTAATTATGCTAATGCACCCATTGGTCGTCCGATTACCAATGCAGAGATTCACATCCTCGATGACAATTTGCAGCCAGTGCCTATTGGTGAATCAGGTGAACTGCACATTGGCGGTATTGGTCTAGCGCGAGGTTATCTTAACCGTCCAGAATTGACCATAGAGAAGTTTATTTTTGACCCCTTTAGCTCTGAACCTGGGGCACGCCTTTACAAAACTGGGGACTTAGCACGTTATTTGAGCGATGGTAATATCGAGTTCCTTGGTCGGATTGACCACCAAGTGAAAATACGTGGCTTCCGAATTGAATTAGGAGAAATTGAAGCCATACTAGCTCAACATCCAGCACTGACGCAGACTTTAGTCATAGCCAGAGAGGATGCGCCTGGAGACAAGCGACTCATAGCATATATTGTTGCCAGTCCAGAGCAAATTCCTAGTCAAGCTGAATTGCGTTGCTTTTTGGAAGCTCGGTTGCCAGAATACATGGTGCCTGCTTTCTTTGTCTTTTTGGACACCCTACCATTAAATCCCAACGGTAAAATAGACCGCCGCGCCTTACCTGCACCGGATACATCTTATATTAGGCTGTCAAATAACTTTGTTCCACCTCAGAATTCGACAGAAGAAGTCTTAGCTGGCATTTGGGCGAAAGTTTTGTGTCTGGAACAAGTAGGCATCCACGACAATTTTTTTGAATTGGGAGGGCATTCACTCCTGGCTACTCAAGTGATGTCTAGAGTTCGTCAAGCTTTTCAAATAGAAATAGCGTTGCAACTCTTATTTGAGAATCCCACGATCGCTACTTTAGCTCAAGCAATCGCCCAAAACCAAACTCCAAAAAACGACCCCCAAAATCAGACCATTCCTCAAATAGCCAATCGGCAATCAGCCCCTCTATCCTTTGCCCAGCAGCGAGTCTGGTTTTTGGAGCAGTTGGAACCCAACAGCCGAGCGTATATTGTCTCCAATGCACAACGCTTAACGGGCAAGTTAAACCTGAGTATATTACAACAGTCACTGGATGCGATCGTTGTCCATCATCAGGCATTGCGAACCAACTTTATTACATCACCTGATGGTAGCCCGATACAAGTAATTGGTACGCCTCGGCCAGTGGAACTTAAAATCATTCAGGTAACAAAGGAGCAAGTAGAATTGCTCCTAAATCAAGAGGTGCAACGCCCCTTCAACTTAGAATATGACTTGATGCTGCGTGCTACTTTGCTCCAAGTAGACGAGCAGGAGCATATACTCTTGTTAATGATGCATCACATCGCTTCAGATGGTTGGTCAATTGGTATTCTTTGGCAGCAGTTAATAGCGCTTTATGAAGCCTTTTTGAGTAGTAAGCCTTCTCCATTAGCAAAATTGCCCATTCAGTATGCGGATTTTGCTGTGTGGCAGCACCAATGGCTATCAGGTGAAGTACTTTCTAAGCAAATTAACTATTGGAAAACCCAATTAGCAGGTGCTAATACTGTACTGGAATTGCCTACCGACCAACCACGGCCACCAGTGCAAACTTACCAAGGAGCAGCCCAATCTCTGATGCTACCGCAGACTTTGAGTGCATCACTCACAGAACTCTCGCATCAGGAGGGTGTCACTCTATTTATGACATTGCTGGCAGCTTTTGGGACAATACTGCACCGCTACACTGGGCAAGAAGACATTCTTATCGGTTCTCCTATTGCCGGACGTAATCGTTCTGAGATTGAAGAGTTAATTGGATTTTTTATTAACACCGTTGTTTTACGGACTGATTTTGCCGACAACCCCAGTTTTCGTTTAGTGCTAAATCGAGTTCGCCAGATGGCATTAGCTGCTTATGCCCATCAAGATATGCCCTTCGAGAAACTGGTAGAAGAACTGCAACCAGAGCGAGATACCAGTCGCAACCCACTGTTTCAAGTGTGGTTTAATATGCTCAACTTAAGGGACATCCAACTAGAACTACCTGGAGTGGCTATCGAACCAGTCTCGATCCTAGAAACAGCTTCTAAGTTCGACTTAACTCTTTACGTTACAGAACAAAATCAAGGAATCCAACTTGATTTAGTTTACAACACCGCTCTGTTTACTTCCGAGCGGATGATGGAAATGCTTCATCAATTCCATCACTTGCTAAATCAAATTGTTGCTGCTCCAGAGAGGAAAATTAGTTTATATTCTCTGGTGACACCAAAAGCGCAACTTTTGCTGCCAGAACCAAGGGCGGTTTTACCAGAACCACAGTATGAATTGACGACAACAATGTTTACCTCTTGGGTAAACCGTACCCCAGAACATTCATCACTTCGTCAAGGAATTCGCACTTGGAATTATGGGGAGTTGGGCAAAACCGCTCAAACCTTAGCACAGGTTTTGTTATCTCATGGAGTAGAGCGGGGAGATGTTGTAGCCGTATATGGTACACGCAGCTTTGGGCTAATTGCCAGTATGCTTGGTGTACTCTTGAGTGGTGGTGTGCTACTCACCCTCGATCCGAAACTTCCTAGCCAACGCCAGCGCCTGATGCTACAGGAAGCTAAAGCTAAATACATATTATATATTGATGGTCAGCGTCCAGAAGACGAAAATATAGGGGAGTCTTTAACTAACATCTGTGTTAACCGAGACACAGGAGAAGCTATAAATTCCCAAAAGAGGATTGAAACCGTAAATCTACCTGAAATTGCTGACGACGATGCAGCTTATATTTTCTTTACTTCCGGCACTACTGGTGTGCCCAAAGGGGTGCTGGGGTGTCATAAAGGGTTGGCGCATTTTCTCAACTGGCAGCGACAGACCTTTGAAATTAATCAGCAAGACCGCATTGCCCAATTAACTGGTCTTTCTTTTGATGTCGTTCTTAGAGATATCTTTTTACCTTTAACTAGTGGTGCAACCCTATGCTTGCCAGAAGAAGAGGATAACCTAGAACCAACGAGAATTCTGCGTTATTTGGAAAATGAGCAAATTTCTGTACTGCATACAGTTCCTTCGCTGGCGCAATTATGGTTAGCGAATGTGCCGTCAGGAGTTTCTTTACGTAACTTACGCTGGTTATTCTTGGCTGGAGAACCTCTGAAAGAAACCCTTGTAGTTCGCTGGCGGGATGCTTTTCCTGAATCAGGTGAAATTGTTAATCTCTATGGCCCGACAGAGACAACTTTGGCAAAATGTTATTATCGAGTACCTGTTGACTGTAGTCTTGGTGTACAGCCAGTAGGATTACCGTTGCCTCAAACTCAAGCACTGGTTTTCACACCAAATCACCAACCATGCGGTATCGGTGAACCGGGCGAGATTGTAATCCGAACTCCATTCCGCAGTTTAGGCTACATCAATGCCCAGCAAGAAAACCGTTCTCGGTTTGTCAAGAATCCTTTTCGGAACGATCGCCACGATTGGCTTTATTATACAGGCGATCGCGGATGCTATCGTCCAGATGGCTCTCTAGAAATTCTCGGTCGCCGAGATCATCAAGTCAAGATCCGGGGGATACGCATTGAACCAGGGGAAATTGAAACGGTGTTAGCCCAACACCCAGATGTACTCCAGACTGTAGTAATTGCTCGTGAAGATGTTCGCGGCGAGAGATGTTTGGTGGCTTACATTATACCGAATCAAGACTCAGCAATTGCAATTACTGCTATCCGTGGCTTCCTGTCGACAAAATTGCCACAGTACATGCTACCTTCAGCTTTTGTCGTGCTGGACACCATGCCCTTAACTCCCAATGGCAAGGTAGACCGTCGCGCTTTACCAGCACCAGACTTATCAAGGCAAGAGTCAGAAGCGAGCTTTGTTGCTCCCCGTAACCAACTGGAACGCCAGTTAACCCAGATTTGGGAACAAATTTTAGGCGTCCAACCGATTGGTGTTAAGGATAACTTCTTCGAGCTAGGAGGACATTCTATCCTAGCAGTAAAACTGTTTTGGCAAATTGAAAAGACATTTAATAAAAACCTGCCTCTTGCTATTCTTTTCCAGTCAGGGACTGTAGAAGCTCTAGCCAAAATAATCTGTCAAGAAGAAGATTTAACAACAAACTCGGTTTTAGTAAATACCTTAAATCAGTCAAAATCTAGCTGGTCATCCTTAGTAGAAATTCAACCCAACGGCTCCAAGCCACCTTTTTTCTGTATTCACGGGCTGGGTGGAGAAGTCTTATGTTTCCGTGAATTGGCATTACATCTGGGAACAGAACAACCATTTTACGGATTGCAACCACGAGGGCTAGATGAAAAATACCCTCTCCATACCCGCATTGAAGATATGGCAGCGCACTACATTCAAGAAATTCAAACCCTTCAACCTCATGGCCCTTATTTTCTCGGAGGTTATTCCTTTGGGGGTACAGTTGCCTTCGAGATGGCTCGGCAACTCTATGAGCAAGGCGAACAAATTGGCATTTTAGTTATGCTTGATAGTTGTCGTCCAGGTTATAGCTGGCAAGCGCCATTTCTCAAGCGAGTTTTTTTGCATTTAAATAATATTGTTCAACAAGGGCCTAACTATGTTTGGAAAAAGGTTGTGAGATGGAGTTATTGGCGTAAGCGAGAACTGCAAAATACATATAACCGTTACTTGGAAGACGTACTTCATGTACCTGAAACTGACAAGCATTTAAAGGTTATAGATACTAACACTCAAGCCCTTAGTGACTATATTTTTTCACCTTACCTTGGTCGAGCTGTTCTTTTGCGGACAGAGGATCAAAATCGGGACGAAGCTATAGGCATAGAATACGATCCTCAATTCGGCTGGGACGAGGTAGTAGTTGGAGGATTAGATATTCATTACCTTCCCGGATCTCACCTTGACATACTTAAAGAACCCCATGTACAAGTATTAGCTGAAAAATTGAGAAATTGCTTAACTCAGGCGCAGTCTCAGATTGCAAAAAATTAATTTGAACTTTTCCGTTAGTTCACCTTCGCACAACTCAGGACTGCTGGGTTGTTTTGCCATTTCATGGTCTAAACTTGAAATAATAATAGAAAAATGCTTGCTAGTGGTAACTAGAGTGAGATAATTATTCTGTGGAACTGGAATATTGGTAAAAATCCAATAACCAAAAGACCTGACCGATTTAAGAATGCGATGAATATTGCTAGTGTCACAGATTGAACAGAGGGAATGATTGTGGCACTAATAGCTGGAATGACGATCGTTGTTAGATTTTAAGTTGGCAAGCAATCCACAATCCACTGATGCTATATAGAAGATTTGGGCGCACAGAATTACAGATGCCAGTGTTTTCCTGCGGTGGCATGAGATATCAGTTCAAATGGGAGGATGTTCCCAATCATGAAATTCCTGCTGATAACCAGGCAAACTTAGAAGCGACTATTAGAAGGGCAGTCGAGGTTGGGATTAATCATATTGAAACTGCCCGTGGTTATGGCACTTCTGAAATGCAATTGGGGAGAATATTGCCCAAGTTTCCCCGCGAAAAGTTGATTGTTCAGACAAAAATCAATCCAAAGGCAGATGCGAAAGAATTTCGGGAGACATTTGAACAATCCTTGAAAAATCTTCAGCTAGATTATGTTGACCTTTTAGGGTTGCACGGCATTAATCATCCTGAGTCGTTAGATGAAAGCATCCGTCCTGGCGGCTGTTTGGAAGTAGCACAGCAGTTGCGAGCAGAGGGAAAAGTTAGATTTATTGGCTTTTCCACACATGGCTCGACAGATATGATTGTGCAGACAATTAATACCAATCAATTTGATTACGTAAACCTGCACTGGTACTACATTAATCAATGGAATTGGGCGGCAATCGAAGCAGCTAAACGCCACGATATGGGGGTATTTATTATTAGCCCATCTAATAAAGGAGGTTTGTTGTATGAGCCTCCACAAAAATTAGTAAATCTTTGTGCCCCGTTGAGTCCAATGGTGTTTAATGATTTGTTTTGTTTGAGCCATCAAGAGGTACATACCCTGAGCTTGGGAGCAGCAAAACCACAAGATTTTGATGAACATCTGAAGACTTTAGAATTATTAGATCGAGCATCAGAAATTTTGCCGCCACTTTTAGCAAGATTGGAAGAAGAAGCGATCGCAACTTTGGGAGAAGATTGGGTAAAATCCTGGGAAACAAATCTACCAACCTTTGACGAAACCCCTGGTGAGGTAAATATTCGGGTGATTTTGTGGCTGCGGAATTTAGCGATCGCCTACGATTTAGTAGACTACGCTAAAATGCGCTATAACCTGCTTGGCAATGGCGGTCACTGGTTCCCCGGCAACAAAGCCGATCGGCTAGATGAATTAGATTTAGGGAAATCTCTTACCCGTAATCCCTACGCCGATAAAATCCCCCAACTCCTGAAACAAGCTCATCAGATGTTGGCGGGTGAAGAGGTCAAACGTTTATCTCGCACTTGATAAATCGCGTAAATCGGGCATGGGTTATGGCGTATGGTAAATAGTAAACGATAATTATCAATGCCCAATGCCCAATGCCCAATGCCCAATCCTAATCAGATTTTTTCGTATCTGCTGATTTAACTGCCTTCGGTACGACTAGCACCTTATCAACGCGATTACCATCCATATCCATTACTTCAATTCGCATACTTTGCCATTCAAAATGATCTGCTGCGGCAGGAATACGACCTAAATGGGTAATCACAAAACCGCCTAATGTTTGATAACTACCGCGTTCCTCAGATTCCCACTCTTCCATCCCAAAAAGTTCCAAAAACTCCTCTACAGGCAACATCCCATCCAAAAGCCACGAACCATCTTCGCGTTGTACAGCTTGTGGTTGATCCTGCCCATCCGTTGAAGGAACGTCACCTACGATTTCACTCATGATGTCGTTGAGAGTGACTAATCCTTGAATTACGCCGTATTCATCCACTACCAGCGCCATGTGAGTGATAGTTTGCTTGAACAATTCCAAAACTTTCAAGCCACGGGTGCTTTCTGGCACAAATACAGGCTGTCGCAATCCGATGGTTAAGTCTAGTGGTTCCCCTCGGAAACTCCTGGCTAATAAGTCGGTGACAGGGATAACACCCAGCACATTGTCGAGTCCTCCCTGACAAACTGGATACCGAGAATAAGCACTATCAACCATTTTTAGGCGATTTTCTTCGGCAGAGTCGTCTAAGTCTAGCCAAACAATATCAGGACGAGGTGTCATTAAGTAACTAACAGGGCGATCGCCTAAACGAAAGACTCGCTCTACCATATCCTGTTCAGCTTCCTCAAAGGTTCCCGCCTCTGTGCCTTGCTCGATTAAGATTTTAATTTCTTCTTCGGTGACTTGCGGCTCAGTAGAAGCTGTAATTCCTAGCACTCGCAGGATCAAATCTGTAGAAGCACTTAATAGATATACCATTGGCGAAGCGATCGCCGATAAGGCACGCATTGGAATAGCTACAGTCGATGCAATTCTTTCTGGGTTGTTTAATGCCAGACGCTTTGGTACTAATTCACCAACAATCAGTGACAAATAAGTAATGATTAAAACCACTATTCCAAAAGATATCGGTTCGCTATAAGGTGCTAACAAAGGTACAAGTCGCACATAGACTGCCAGCCGATTGGCAATTGTTGCTCCTCCAAAAGCACCAGTTAGGATACCGATCAGGGAAATACCCACTTGAACAGTTGACAGGAAATGATTTGGAGACTCCGCTAATTTCAATGCTGCCATTGCCTTGACATCTCCTTGATTGGCAAGCTGTTGTAACCTTACTTTCCGTGCCGAGACAATCGCCATCTCAGACATAGAAAACACGCCATTGGCAATAATTAGCACCAAAATGATTAAAATTTCAAAAGTGATGGAGGACATGTTTAAAATTGCCGCTTATCAGAGCAAACGTAGCTCAATCCTTAGTATCTAGTATTAAAGGTGCTTCGATAAATACTTTGACTATACACAAAGTAGTAGTTATAGTTCTTAAATTTATTAGTCACTGTGCATTATTCTTCCACCTAAAGAATAAGAAAGCTGTTAACACTTTTAAAATAGTTGACATAAACTGCCTCAAGATTTGCTGATCCACAAAGACTCCCATCGCTAGTAGTACTTATGTCATTTTCTTCTATTGTGCGTGCCTTAGGCCGATCGCCGCTCACCACTGAATTTATTTCTAAGCTGAATCGACAACAAGAATTGCGGTTAAATGGCATTCCCAGGCTGCCCAAGACTCTAGTGGCTTCGGCATTAGCGCAGTCTCAGGGTAAAGATTTGTTTGTGGTTTGCGCCACCCTAGAAGAAGCTGGACGCGTTTACGCACAACTGGAGGCAATGGGATGGCAAACAGTACATTTTTACCCCACCTCCGAGGCTTCTCCCTACGAACCTTTTGACCCGGAAACTGAAATGAGTTGGGGGCAAATGCAGGTTTTAGCAGATTTACTCAAAAATCAAGAGTCATTAGTCATTAGTCAGTTGTCATTAGAAACAAACCAAGAACAAATGACAAGGGACATAGACGCGCCAGCGGCTTCCCGCAGGGTAGGACAAAGGACAAATTTAGCGATTGTGGCTACTCAAGGGGCGTTGCAACCTCATTTACCACCACCAGAAGCTTTTGGGCAATTCTGTCTTACCCTAAAAAAAGGGATGGAATTAGACCTGAATAGCTTCAGTGAAAAAATAACTATTTTGGGGTATGAAAGAGTTCCTTTGGTGGAAATGGAGGGGCAATGGAGTCGGCGGGGCGATATTGTTGATGTGTTCCCGGTTTCCTCGGAATTTCCAGTCAGGTTGGAATGGTTTGGTGATGAAATCGAGCAAATGCGGGAATTTGACCCAGCAACCCAACGTTCCGCCCTCGACAAAGTTGACCAGTTAATTCTTACACCCACTAGCTTTACTCCTATCGTGATGGCTGCACTGAAAAATAGTGCTGAGTTTGGAGTGCTGAGTGCTGAGTTAAATTCTGACTCAGAACTTAGCACTGCGAATTCATCAATGTTGGAGGGTAGCCGTCGCTTTTTGGGGTTAGCGTTTGAGCAACCAGTATCTCTGCTAAACTACTTAGCAGAAAATACCCTGATTGCCATTGATGAGCCAGAACAGTGTCATGCTCATAGCGATCGCTGGGTAGAAAATGCCCAGGAACAATGGGGAATGGCGTATGGGGAAGAATCTACTCCTCTAACATTGCCGAAAATTCACCGTTCGTTTGATGAGTGTCTAGTTGATGTTGCCAGATTTAAAACATTATATTTATCGGAATTGTCAGAGGAAAATGATGGGATCAATCTTGCCAGCCGTCCTGTTCCAGTCACGCCACACCAGTTTGCTAAACTAGCTGAAACCATCCGCCAAGAACGCGATCGCAATTTCTCGATCTGGCTGCTTTCTGCTCAACCTTCGCGTTCTGTCTCGCTGTTACAAGAACATGATTGTCCGGCTCAGTTTATCCCCAATCCCCGCGACTACCAAGCGATTGATAAGCTGCAAATTAACCATACTCCCATAGCTTTAAAATATTCTGGGCTTGCGGAACTAGAAGGTTTTATTCTGCCTACGTACCGATTAGTAATTGTCACAGATCGGGAATTTTTTGGGCAGCATTCTTTGGCGACTCCCGGCTATATCCGCAAGCGTCACAAAGCGACATCTAAGCAAGTCGATCCCAATAAGCTGCGTCCAGGCGATTATGTAGTTCACAGAAATCATGGTGTTGGTAAATTTGTCAAGCTGGAAAGTTTGACGATTAATAACGAAACTCGTGATTATTTGGTGGTGCAGTATGCTGATGGCTTACTCAGAGTCGCAGCCGATCAAGTAGGTGCTTTATCCCGGTTCCGCGCCGGAGGTGATAAAGCACCGGAACTCAACCGGATGACTGGTAAAGCTTGGGAAAATACCAAGAATAAAGTCCGCAAAGCGATCAAAAAATTGGCGGTGGACTTGTTGAAACTGTATGCAGCGCGATCGCAACAACAAGGTTTTAGCTTTCCAAGTGATATGCCTTGGCAGGAAGAATTGGAAGATTCTTTCCCCTACCAACCCACGACGGATCAACTTAAAGCTGTACAAGATGTAAAACGCGATATGGAAAGCGATCGCCCAATGGATCGCTTAGTTTGTGGCGATGTCGGTTTCGGAAAGACGGAAGTGGCGATTCGTGCTATTTTCAAAGCAGTCACCGCCGGTAAACAAGTGGCACTCCTTGCGCCAACGACTATTTTAACACAGCAGCATTACCATACACTCAAAGAACGTTTTGCACCCTACCCTGTGAATGTCGGTTTGCTCAACCGTTTCCGTTCCGCCGAAGAACGCCGTGATATTCAAAAGCGATTGGCAACAGGTGAATTAGATGTAGTAGTTGGTACGCACCAACTTTTAGGTAAAGGCGTGACATTCCGAGATTTAGGACTTTTGGTAGTAGATGAGGAACAGCGATTTGGGGTCAACCAAAAAGAGAAAATTAAAAGCTTGAAAACTCAAGTTGATGTGCTTACCCTCTCCGCCACTCCCATTCCCCGAACTTTGTATATGTCCTTGTCAGGAATTCGGGAAATGAGTTTGATTACCACGCCACCCCCAACCAGACGCCCGATTAAAACACATCTATCACCGATAAATTCCGAAAGTATCCGCACTGCAATTCGTCAAGAATTAGACAGAGGTGGACAAGTATTTTATGTAGTTCCACGAGTAGATGGGATTGAAGAGACAACAGCCAATTTACGAGAAGTAATACCGGGGGCTAGGTTTGCGATCGCTCACGGTCAAATGGATGAAAGCGAGTTAGAATCAACCATGCTCACTTTCAGCAATGGCGATGCAGACATCCTTGTTTGTACGACAATTATTGAATCTGGCTTAGATATTCCGCGAGTCAACACGATTTTGATTGAAGATGCTCACCGCTTTGGATTGGCACAACTGTATCAATTACGCGGTCGTGTGGGACGTGCAGGGATACAAGCTCATGCTTGGTTATTTTATCCGAAGCAACGGGCATTATCTGATGCGGCACGGCAACGATTACGAGCGATTCAAGAATTTACTCAGCTAGGTTCTGGATATCAACTAGCGATGCGCGATATGGAAATTAGAGGCGTGGGTAACTTGCTAGGTGCAGAACAATCCGGTCAAATGGATGCCATCGGTTTTGATTTATACATGGAAATGCTAGAAGAAGCAATTCGGGAAATCCGAGGACAAGAAATTCCGAAAGTGGAGGATACCCAGATTGACCTCAACTTGACAGCATTTATTCCGGCAGATTATATCACCGATTTGGATCAAAAGATGAGTGCATATCGGGCGGTAGCGACAGCTAAATCTAAATCAGAATTAAAGCAGATTGCAGCCGAGTGGAGCGATCGCTATGGTAGTTTACCAGTGTCGGCAAATCAACTTTTGCGAGTTATGGAACTCAAACAACTAGCGAAAAAGCTCGGATTTAGCCGGATTAAACCAGAAAACAAGCAGCACGTCGTTTTAGAAACGCCAATGGAAGAACCTGCTTGGAATTTGTTAGCGGCGAATTTACCAGACAATCTCAAGACGCGCTTTGTGTATTCTCCAGGTAAAGTGACAGTACGCGGGTTAGGAGTTTTTAAAGCCGATCAACAATTGCAAAATTTGATTGATGCTTTTGGAAGAATGCAAGGGGCGATTCTAGAGGCGGCTATTGTTTGATAAGTAGAAAAAGATTATTCATCAAATGAAAACCTATGTCAGACTTACTTAGAAGAATCACAGTTAATCCCAAACAATGTGGTGGTCATCCATGTATTCGGGGCATGAGAATTCGGGTGTCAGACGTACTGGACTTGTTTGCATCTGGACTTAGTGCCGAACAAATCTTGGAAGAAATGCCCGATCTTGAGGCTGATGATCTCAAAGCAGCACTTCTATACGCTTCACGTAAGCTTAATCATCCAGTGTTAGTAGCATGACCATCTGGGTAGACACACACCTGTGACCTGCGATCGCAAGTTGGATCGCTAGCACTTTTGGGATAACAGCCTTCTCTTTACGTGATGTTGGTCTGAGAAATGCTGAAGACCTTGAAATTTTTGAAGTAGCCAAAGCTAGAGGAGTTATTTTTATAACTAAGGATAGTGACTTTGTTGACTTGGTTGAGCGTCTTGGATCGCCACCACAAATTATCTGGTTAACTTGTGGAAACACATCAAATGCTCGGTTGCAAGAGATTTTGAGTGCTACTTTGCCAGAAGCACTAAAGTTTTTGCGAACAGGTGAAGCCTTGGTCGAAATCAGAGGAGACTAGCAATTTTACTACTACACACGTTAACAGCTAAAAGATATCTGGTTCTAGATGTCTCTTAAGTAGCTCAATTACATCAGTACTCCATTTCAATTGAAAGCCAGAATGGTTGTTTTTGCCTGTGTAGGGCAGAATTACGCTTAATCTTTGGCCTAATATGGTGGGTTCCCATACATTAGCAACTTTACATTGTAATTGTATTGCTTGCAGTAGTCTGTTGACCTGCATCCCACTTATTTTATTACCTGTAATTTTTTCTAATTCTCTTCCTATCTCTGTGGGATTCAAGAATTGAGCTTCTAGTGTCATTCATTTCACCTCAGTATCAATAGTATGAGGTTAGAGTTTGGGAACTTCCCAATGGAACAAGATGCTAGCTAAAGGATTAAAGTCTTTTAGAATATAGACATAGAGCATTTAGGAACGTATTTTCATTTGGGACATTCCCAAACTTTTTTGGAAAGTTATTATAGTTGACCTATGCCAAAAGTTAGCTGGAGTTCTGATGTTCAACAGCGCGTAAGAGGCTTGTTAAAAGAATTGCTAGGTTACGTCTTTGATTACCGCAATGACCTCCATCTGTTATATAGGTGGGAGCATGAGGATACTGATAGACCTAAGTTAATTGTTGAAACTCAGAGAAGATTTCTTGTAGAACTAGCTCACTTTAATCAACAAGGTCACTTTTACGAAGCTATCAACCGTCTTAAAGACTTGAATATTTTTGAAGACAAACGCTTCCATAAAAGAGGAAAAGATTACTGGCACTTTGCTTTAAGACTTTGGAATAAAGATCCGCAAATAAACATGAAGGAGTTTGATAGGGAATGGGAATACAGAAAAAACGATAAATCGAAAAACTCGGAGTATAAAAATAAGCTTAAATTTAAACAAGTTAATGATAGCTATTATGATTCTCAGCCTGTTTTTAGCAAAGCAGACAATATTGATCGGCGTAGCTTTGCAATAGGAACGCACATTGGTACAAATAGTATTATCTATTTAGATTTTGATCGCCTTTTACAAACAAATGTTGGGGTATTTGGAAACTCAGGAACAGGTAAAACCTTCCTGACTAAATTAATGCTATCGGATCTTATTCATCAACAAGCAGCTGTGAATTTAATTTTCGATCTCCACTCAGAGTACGGAAGGGAAGCTGCACTGCAGGATCAACAATTTAGTACAGTTAAAGGTTTGAGTCAGATGTTTCCTAGTGCAGTGGAAATTTACGTTACTGATCCTGACTCTATATTTCGCTCAGGCGTGCGTGAAGTACAAGAACTCTATCTTAGTTATGACCAAATTGAAGTTGAAGATATAAAGTTAGTCAGTCGAGAGTTAGGAATATCTGAAGATAGCCTGGATAACGCCAACATATTGTATACGGAATTTGGCAAGAAGTGGATTACTCAGTTATTCAATATGACTAATGATGAAATCCAGATTTTTTGTGATAAAAAGCGGGGAGACAGAAATTCGATTATGGCATTGCAGCGCAAATTGCTGCGACTGGATAATCTGAAAAATATGAGAGATGTTCTACCGCATAATTACATCCATCAACTTTTACGTTCATTGGAAGCAGGTAAGAATGTTGTGGTGGAGTTTAGTCCCCAGTTGGATATGCTCTGTTATATGTTGATGGCAAATATGATTTGTAGGCGCATTCACATTCACTATATCAAGAAAACTAAAAAGTTTTTGCAGACAAAAGCTCAGAGCGATACACCTCGTCGGCTAGTGATAACCGTTGAAGATGCCCATCATTTGCTAAACTCCAACACAGTTCACCACAATATCTTTAGCACTCTTCTTCGACAATCGTGGAAGTTCTACATCACTTTATTTGTAGTAGAGCGATATCCCTCAAGGATTGATAAAGAAATTATGTCTGAGCTTGGTACTCGTATTACTGGTTTTCTTAATGCTGAAGAGATTGATGCTATGTTTACCGATGTTGCTAGCAATCAAAGCCTACGTTATATGATGTCCAAGGTAGATTCTAGCCAACAAGCTCTAATCTTTGGTTACGGAGTTACTGCACCAGTAGTGGTACAAACACGAGTTTACGATGCAAAATTTTATCGTGAATAGCGATCGCCCTCGCCATAGCTTAGGAAATCCAATACTTGCTACTAAAACTCTACGATATTGAGAGCGATCGCGCTTTGCTCCCACCCCAAGCGATCGCACTTTAACAAACCCAACATGCAAGCAGGGATAATTTATAGTATGACTGAGGTGGGGATTTAAACCCCGCCTTAAAAAAACGACTGATATTCGTCGGGGCTTCTTACTCCCTTGCGGGAATAGGGAACAAGGAACTGTTTCCCGCTAAAAGTTCCCTATTCCCTTCTTTGGTAAATTTCCAGATGATTTATAAATATTCAAAAAATACTTCAGGCACTAATCTGAATTCTCCAGATTTCAAGCGAGAGATATCTATCCATAATGCTCTATGTTTATGATGTGGCGATTCTGAAAAAATTAAACTTTCCAGTTGATAAAATTTGGAATCAACAAAGTCACATTGATAAAGCTGAATAATTTCATGACCTTGCCTACCATTAAATGTAAACAGGTTCTCTATACAACCTAAATATTTAATATTCGTTAATTCTGCCTGAATTTCCTCTTGAAATTCCCGTTTTAAGGCGGCGTGGCTGGTTTCACCAAAATCCACACCACCGCCTAAAGCACGATAAAATGTTTCTTGTTTTACGGGATCGTAGCCTTCAGAAACAAAAATGCGTTCGCCCTTGGCGTTGGCGGAGCCATCGCCATTCCGAATTAACCCCAAGGCTATTACCCGAATTTCACCTGCTTTATTCATTTTTGTAACTAATTATCATAAATAGACTGAGGACGACTTTCGCTATCCTCAATAGGCCAATCTGGATTTTCACCACCGATGTACAATTCTTCAATGGTGACATATTCCTGACTTAGCTGGGTGAGAGCGTTGATTAAAATATCCAATGCGATCGCATCACTGGTTCCTAAGTCAAACCAACAACGCCCCCACTGACCCTCATATTCAAACTCACCGATGTTGTGCATCAGTGCTAGTAGGCTTTTATCATACCCTTGTTCATCATAATTCATGTAGCTGATATCGAGTCCAGTGTCCTGCACCTGAAGATTCTCTGCATTAAATGCACCCAATTTACCCAGATAAAACCAGGAATTGAAGACTTCTTCTACATACTGCTTTTCACGCGCAGAAGGATTTGTGCTGAATTTTAGCCAAATCCACACATCAAAAGGATTAATTTCGCGGAACTGAATCTCCATTTTGGTTTAATATCTCAATTACTTGTCTGCAAATAAGCATATCAAAGTAGGGAATGGGGCATGGGACATAGGGAATAGAGAATAAAACTTAATCGCCAATGCCCAATGCCCAATGCCCAATGTCCAATGCCCAATTATCCAGGATTCTTAAGGCTAACAGCACTATTGCGTTCGCGCTCAATTTGTTTGACTAAATCGCCTGGGAGTTGGGATTTTTTAGTCAATGCTTTGTCAAAATTAGCGATCGCTTCCTGGATCATCTGCTGACTTTTTTCTCTTTGCCCCAGTCGCTTCAGTATTTGGGCTTTAAGATAATAAATTTCTGGATTATCAGATGTCGTTTTGATCGCCCGGTTGACATACTCTAGCGCCTGTGGATACCGTTTTAAATCCCGGTAAGCAAGAGCAATACCCCGATCCACTAAATACTCAGGAGCAGCATTTTTTTCTAAGCGTCCAATTGCCTGATCTGGGCTAGCAAAAGGCAAATTAACCGCCAATAATAAATCCATATAACCCTTGATTAAATTCAGTTCTGGATCGTTGGCAGAAATTGCTTCGGCTTTGTCTAAATATTCAAAAACTTGCCGCAGCCGACTAAAAGCTTGGGGTACACCATTGACAGTACCTTCACGGGTGATAACTACTGCACCTTCTAAAAAATGACCAACAGCAGTGTATAAATTACCACGCAATGGATCGCTAGCAATCAGTTTTTGTCCAGTTTCTAGAGTTTTTTGGCTGTAAGTATCTAGTCTAGCCCAATCCTTATTTCCGTATGCTAAAGATGCGCTCATGGCATAAGCTAGAGGTTCATTTGGTTCTTTGGATAGTGCTTGTTCCAGATAACGCTGTGCTGCTGGATAATTGCCCTGTTGGAAAATCGCTTTAAAAGCGGCTTCTGTTTGGTCGCCAATTTGATGAGGTTCGCTATTGCGAAAGGGATCGCCAGCCAGAGAGGGATTTACCCAGACATTAAGTGCGAAAGCAGCTGCAAAAGCAGTCTGAGCAAAGGTAATGAGTTGAGCAGACACTACTAATTGAGGCAAAGAAAACCTTTTAGTCATTTTAACCCTCAGAATAATTGCGGTTGAAATAGTTGTATGTGTTACTTAGAATGCAAAAATGGTTAATTTCAACTTGCCTTTGCTTCAACCAAAATTTTCTTATATATTGGTAATCTTTCCATGTTTGCAGGCTTGCTCTAGCCATTATTTCAGGCTTAGTCTGCCACAATGGAGAAAAAGTGGATAATTCTTGCTGCTAAATTAAGGTGTTAATCCAGGTAATACGCTGTAAATTTTTTTCTAGAATTTTCCAGACACTTTCAGTGTAGCTAATTAGTAATTTGCTGACTTTTTGGTAATCTTAACAAATGCTTTATCTCCGAAATGTAAATTATCATCCCACAGCGTGCCCAACAGCGATTCTCAAATCGATCAATTTAGAATTAGCACCCCAGCAGCTAGGTTTGATTATTGGCCCGAGTGGTTCCGGTAAAAGTACCTTACTAGAAATTTTGTCTGGACTAGCCGAACCCACTACTGGCGCTCTCTTCTGGCGGGAACAAGAACTTATAGCCGAACAGTTACAACAATTAGCCGGGTTAGTATTTCAGTTTCCAGAGCGGCACTTTTGCGGTGGTTCGATTTTAGAAGAATTGCGTTTAGGACATCCTGAGTTAGGGTCAGAAAGAGTCAGACAGGCGCTGAGTGAAGTGGGATTAGAGCATTTATCGCTTTCTGCTGCCCCTTATGCTTTGAGTGGTGGTCAGCAACGACGTTTAGCTTTGGCAGTCCAATTAATTCGCCAGCCAAATTTACTGTTATTAGATGAACCCACAGCTGGTTTAGATTGGTCAATGCGTCGGCAATTGATAAATTTATTAGCGAAACTGAAACAAGATTGGACGTTGTTAATTGTGACACACGATGCTGGGGATCTGTTAGCGATCGCAGACCGTTGCTGGACACTCAACCACGGCGAACTAGAATCAGTAGACCCAAAGACACTAGAATCCAAAGTTAAAGAACCTCTACCAACGGTGTGAGAAAAAAGCAGGGGGACAAGGGGACAAAGAAAAAAACTATGTCCCATGTCTCATACCAAATGACAAATGACAAATGACAAATGACAAACCTATTGCCTGAGATGGCAGAAATCTGGCAGAAAACTCTCAATTGGCAACCAACTCTTCAACAACAAGCGCAATTTCAAAAGCTTTATGAGTTAATTCTAGAAGGTAATCGCCAACAAAATTTAACTCGGATCGTTGAACCTCAAGAGTTTTGGGAAAAACATCTCTGGGATTCTCTGCGAGGAATTGCACCTCTTTTATCAGCAAATTTCTCTCCTGCTTCCCCTACGATCGTCGATATTGGTACAGGTGCAGGTTTTCCAGGTGTTCCCGTAGCAATTACTGTACCTAATTGCCCAATTACTCTTCTCGATTCCACTCGGAAAAAAATTACTTTTCTCGACAATATATTAACTGAACTTGCCCTTACCAATGCCAAAACTCTTGTTGGTAGGGCTGAAGAAATCGGTCAGCACCGCCAACATCGACTAGCTTATGATATTGCATTGATCCGTGCTGTAGGAGCAGCCTCTGTCTGTGTAGAATATACCCTACCACTGCTCAAACAGGGAGGTTTAGCTATAATTTATCGCGGTAATTGGACAGAGGATGAAACAGCTGCTTTAAAGAATGCTGTGAAGCAGTTGGGTGGTGTAATTGAATCAATCGAACAATTTACAACACCGTTAAGCCACAGCATCCGCCACTGTGTGTATTTGCGTAAGGTAGCTACCACTCCAGCTAATTTTCCTCGTGCTGTAGGTGTACCTACTCAAAAACCTCTTTGAGTAAGAGTGCGAGAAAAAGAGCCTAATTCCCAAAAATATACCAAGTGCCATTACTCGGTCGCCAAACTGCGAAGTCATTCCTAATAGAGAAATCATAATTGCCAGGGGCAGGAATATCACCACCAACGCCCCATTGTCTAGTAATTGCTAGACCTGTAGAACTGTTAATTACATACCAAGTACCATCACTTGGTCGCCAGACTGCAAAATCAGTTTTACCATCATTATCGTATTTGCCAGGGGCGGGAACATCACTACCGACGCCCCATTGTCTAGTAATTGCTGCACCTGTAGAACTGTTAATCACATACCAAGTGCCATTACTCGGTCGCCAGACTGCAAAATCAGTTTTACTATCGCTGTCATAATCGCCGGGAACAGGAATATCGCCACCAACGCCCCATTGTCTAGTAACTGCTACACCTGTAGAACTGTTAATCACATACCAAGTTCCATTACTCGGTCGCCAGACTGCAAAATCAGTTTTACCATCATTATCGTATCTCCCAGGTGCAGGAACATCACCACCAACACCCCATTGTCTAGTAACTGCTACACCTGTAGAACTGTTAATCACATACCAAGTGCCATTACTCGGTCGCCAGACTGCATAATCAGTTTTGCGATCGCTATCATAATCGCCGGGAACGGGAATATCGCCACCAACGCCCCATTGTCTAGTAACTGCTACACCTGTAGAACTATTAATGACATACCAAGTGCCATTACTCGGTCGCCAGACTGCATAATCAGTTCTACCATCATTATCATAATCGCCAGGAACGGGAATATCGCCACCTACACCCCATTGTCTAGTAACTTCAGCTTGTGCTTTAAAATTTACAATTCCAAGAAGCAATGGAACACTTAAAGCAACCGTTAATAATTTGCAACCAATCTTCATGAGAACATCCTCCTTATAATCAAATTTAAATTCGACATTTAAAGAAAGATTCTAAATTTCATGTATTGTGATGATTAAATCCGAAATTGCAATTCTTATATAATTTTTTTCAACATAAATATAGCACTATACAAGTAAGATTAATTACAAGATTTGTTGAGATATATTCTTATTTTTAACGTAAAATCAAGCTATATTAAATCTCAAAAAATAAAAAAAATACCTGCAATAATTGAAGAAAACTAATTATTAAAGAAAATCATTTTCAAAAGATGAATAATGATTAGATGATCGCATCAAAAAACTGGCAACAGAAAGAACATTCTGTCGCCAATTTTTAAGCGCCTGTGACTCTAAATTGTTGTCTGGTTTTAGGCAAATTTACTTGCTGCTGCAAACCGCTTGTTAATCTCATCCCAATTAACCACGTTCCACCAAGCATCTAAATAATCAGCGCGGCGATTCTGGTAATTGAGATAATATGCATGTTCCCATACATCATTACCCAAGATGGGATATTTACCTGCACTTAAGGGAGTATCTTGGTTAGCTGTAGTTGTCACTTCCAACTTGCCACCCTTGTTACGTACTAACCAAACCCAACCACTACCAAAACGGCCAGCACCAGCTTCATTAAACTGTTTTTTGAAAGCTGCAAAAGAGCCAAAATTTTGATTAATTGCGGAGGCTATATTTCCAGTTGGTTCTCCCCCACCTTTTGGCTTCATAATTTGCCAGAACATTGAGTGGTTCACATGACCGCCGCCATTATTACGTACTGTTTTGCGAATATCTTGTGGTACACTGTCAAGTTTTTGCAACAGTTCTTCAACAGTTTTACCTTTGAGTTCTGGATGTTTTTCTAAAGCTGCATTCAGGTTTTTCACATAAGTTGCGTGATGTTTATCGTGGTGAAATTGCATCGTTTTGGCATCGATGTGCGGTTCCAGTGCTTCGTAGGCGTAAGGTAAAGGCGGTAGTTGGATAGCACCTGCTTTATTTAGTGTTGTATTTGCTGTTGTGTTTGGTGTTGTTTCAGAAATTGCAGTGTTTCTCTCAGGAGATTTCTCTGCCAATGCACAAGCATCTAATGCAAAAGCACCGGCACCTGATGTCAGTAAAAACAAGAAATGGCGTCGATTAATAGTCATATAAGTTTTTGCAGCTAATCCATGAAGTCTCTATTGCAGTTTTTATTTTCTTAGATTCTGGCTACAAAAAATTGTTAATTGTGATTATTTATGGCAGTTTAAGAAACTATTTACAAGACTTGTAATATTAAGTACTAACATTCAAAACGTTATGTATTTTTACTTAAACTATCTTTTTGCAACTAATCATAGGTTCGCACCCAACCACCAAAAAACAAACTCTATCGTCACAAGAGACGCTACGGGGTGTTAAGGGAATTGTGGGGTATTGGGTAGTTAATCGAGGTCGTCAGGCATTTCACCCACATTATACTTTCTTCTTATTTTTTTCCTCGCTTAAAATCAAATATAGGCTGATCGAGTCCTGGGGGTAAGTGTAAATGAAACACATACTTATCTATGTTAGTAGGATCAGATGGGTCAACAGTACGCTTAGTACCGTATCCCCATACACGTTTTATGTATTTACCGAAGAATGCTCGCGATCCTTCCCATCCGGTTCCGATATTCCTTTTCTCATTATCAAATTCATCGAGCGTTGCTCCTTTCGTGAGCAGGGTGACAATTATATGTATTTGACTATTTTCTTTAGTAATAGGTTTAAGTTCCTCCTTATATTTAGGAGCAACATCGGCGTATTTATCAACATTTTTAGTTGTCATTTTATTAATTCTTAGTTGTTTGGTGTTTTGTATTTTTGGTGAAATGTCGGGAAATACCTGTTTATCAATAACGTACTGAAAAAATTTGTTCAACAGTTAGATTTAAATCTGGAAATGTTGGAGACTTTATACGGTCGTCTCCTCTAAACTGTTTACCACGATATTCACCCTCATCACTTAAAGAGTAAATTGTGATTGTTGGTTGTTTGGGGTCGCCTATCAATTCCTTGCTACCCAAAGCAGCATAATCCACAATCCAATATTCTTGAATACCCATTTCTTCATAGTCAGCAAACTTTTTATGATAATCATCTCTCCAGTTAGTACTGACCACTTCAATCACTAATGGAATTGAAGCTGGTTTACTAAGGATAGATTGTTTCTCCCATAATGGTTCATTACCCAAGTTAGAAAAATTCATTAATAAAACATCAGGATAGTACCCTGACATTTTATTTTCTGGCTTCACTGTTGCGGTTTTAGGTATACCGTAATTAAGTTTAAGACGAAGACACTCATACCCTAACATCATTGTTAACAATGCTACTATTTGCTCGTGTTTGCCTGATGGTGGCGGCATTTGAATAATATCTCCATCGTGTAATTCATAACGAATGTTTTCCGGTTGTGTTTCTAAAAACTCTAAATATTCATCAAATGTAAATAGTTTTTGTAGTGATTGAATCATTATTTCATCCTGATTATGGATATAAACACTTCACACTGCTGTAACCTGAAAATTAACAGTTAACGGGGTGTAGCGGCCAAAGGTGAAAGTCAATCGGCATGGGCCAGCCAAGGTTCTTACTCAGCAAGAGATACAGCAAATTTTCGCTATTGGGTTAACAAATGACCGCGATCGCACGACGCAGTAACGGCGGTGTGATGATGATTCTGGATGCGATCGCTAACCTATCCCTCGCCACGAATTACAGCGATTGCCCCTACACTCCGTCACAGCGATCGCGCACAAAACAATTATATTTTACACTCCGAAGCGCTTATAGTATTCTGTCCCCAGTTTTGGGATCAAATACAAACAAGTGATTTAAATCAAGTTGTAGAGAAAGGCGATCGCCTGGACGAAGACGCACATCAGAGCCTACTTGAATATTCAGCATCACCGCCGAACCGGGTAAACCAGCACGAATCAAAGTTTCTCTTCCCAAAGGTTCCACAACTTTAACTTCAACCGATAATAATCCTAAGTTTTGAGTACTGTGTTCTGAGTCAGTATCAGTGTTTATTTTTATATGCTCTGGACGAATTCCCAAATCAAAACTGTGTCCTTGACGCGACTGTAATTTTCCTTTCACAACTGCTGGGATTGCTAATAACTGTCCGCTCACATCAAAACCATTATTTTGATAGATTGCAGGCAAAATATTCATTGGCGGACTGCCTAAAAAATTTGCCACCATCTGATTAGCAGGATTTGCATAAATCGTTTGGGGATCGCCAATTTGTTGAATTCGTCCGCGATTTAGCACGACAATTTTATCAGCCAAAGTCATGGCTTCAACTTGATCGTGAGTGACGTAAATAGTTGTAATCCCTAATTCTTGATGTAGTTGTTTTAATTCTGCCCTGGTATCATCGCGCAATTGGGCATCTAAATTAGATAAAGGTTCATCAAGTAAAAAGACTTGGGGTTCGCGAGCGATCGCTCTCCCTAATGCTACCCTTTGTTGTTGTCCCCCAGAAAGTTGTTTGGGTTTACGATCTAGCAAATGATCCAGAGAAAGCGATCGCGCCACATTCATCACTCGTTCTTGAATAATTTTTCGGTCAACTTTCCGCATTTGCAAGCCAAAGGCGATGTTTTGGGCCACACTCATGTGAGGATAGAGAGCGTAGTTTTGGAACACCATCGCCACATCCCGTTGTCTGGCTGGAATATTATTTACCAAGCGATCGCCAATAAAGAGTTTGCCAGATGTAGCGGTTTCTAAACCGGCGATCGTTCGCAAAATTGTAGATTTACCACAACCCGATGGCCCAACTAAAACCCAAAATTCACCATCAGGAATTTCAAAGGTAATGTCCTCGATCGCGGTGACATTATTGAATCTACGCTTAATATCTTCTAGACGAACGTTTGCCATTATCTAATTTGAGATTGTGGATTTGGGATTAGTGGAAAACTTCCCAAGTCTATTATTCCAGCAAACCTATAAACTCTTCCCTTGTAAGTTCAACATCGCGTAGTATTTTGCGTAATAATCCTTTACCTATTGTTTTACCAGGATGAACAGGAATAGTTACTAACCGCCCATCTTCATGTTGCATTTGTACATGAGAGCCTTTTTGACGCACCGCCTGAAATCCTATTTTCTCAAGGGCGTTAATAACTGTTTTGCCTGTTAAAACTGGTAGTTTTGGCATTAAATTACTACCTTTTGAATACCTATAAATTCTGGTATTTTTTCATCACTTGTTGTTTCTAAACAAAGTTCAATTACTTCTTTCATATTAACCATCAACTCATCAATTGTTTCTCCCTGGCTGTAACAGGCTTTTAGCTGAGGAACTTCTCCAACATAGTAGCCATCTTCATCCCGTTCAATGATGACGTAGAATTCTCGGTTCGTGGGATTAATCATAATCTATTTGTACGTAGGCTCAAAATCATTTTTCTGAATTCTTCGACCAAGCTGGGTGAGAGAGTAAAGAAGCAAAGACTCTTACTCCCCGAAGCTGATTAGAAAGGGGTAAGTGACCTTTAGGCGCACTCAAATCCCAGGTAAACTCGTTAGGGTATCGCGTCCAGTTATTACCTGCTTTCCAGCCAATTTTTGGCCAGAAATTCTCCCAGTTTTTACCCAAACTTAACCAAATTTCTCGCTGCACTGAAAAACCAAATTTACCTTCGGAGTGGACTAACCAGAGGTTGTTAATGGTTTGCAAGTCAACAGCCGAGATATTTTCTACCTCGGTAAAGTACAACCATTTTCGTTGTACAGCCGTTGGCCCTGATAGTTCGCACATTTTTTCGATGGTGAGGCGATCGGCTGCTTGGAAGTCTTGAGTAGCTAGTAGCTGTTGCAAAGAATTGTAGTTAATCCCGCACTCTGATTTTAGAGGTACAATTCCTTCAGGAAAACAGGAGCGCAAAAATTCTTTGGCTTGAGGTGCATCAGAACTGTAAAGGACTTGGTAAGCTTTGCCATCAATCCAAGTCGCTGGGTTCTCACGCCGTTTCAGTAAAAATTCCATCAACACGTCTAATCCCTCATTACCCAACTCAGCTAATTGTGGGATTATCTGCTGTTGGACTTTTTCAGACCCAGCGATTAACGGTTGTCGGAGGGAGTCGATGTCATTTGCAGGGCCTGATAAAATCATTGGGTCTGTCATGCCATTCTTGTGTTAACGGTCAGTGAAAGAGCGGTAAGCTATCGGGCATTCTTTAAAGTGAAGTACTGATAGCGAAAAGTAGTTTACTATTTTTGATCGTACAAAATTGCGATCGCTTCACTGAATCCCACACTTAATCCCCAAATAATGTACAAGGGGAATAGGGGGAAAATCTGTGCCTTATGGCTTGGCGAACAAAAGACATAGCAAAATATACAAGCCTGCCACATAAGGTTTTTTGAATAGCAGCGTATCGATTAGGAGTGTGTGAACGATGTACGAAAAGATTACCCCCCCCGCAACCGGAGCAAAAATCACGTTCAAAAATGGTGAACCAATTGTACCGGACAATCCAATTATCCCTTTTATTCGTGGCGACGGCACAGGTATAGACATCTGGCCTGCTACCCAAAAAGTGTTAGATGCGGCGGTAGCCAAAGCATATAAGGGTCAACGTCAAATTAGCTGGTTCAAAGTTTACGCTGGCGACGAAGCTTGCGATTTATACGGGACTTATCAGTATTTGCCTCAAGACACTTTGACGGCAATTGAAGAATATGGTGTAGCTATTAAAGGGCCTTTGACTACTCCCGTTGGGGGGGGAATTCGTTCTTTAAATGTAGCGCTGCGACAAATTTTTGACTTGTATGCCTGCGTGCGTCCTTGTCGTTACTATGCAGGTACACCCTCACCCCACAAAAACCCTGAAAAGCTGGATGTAATTGTTTATCGGGAGAATACGGAAGATATTTATTTAGGCATTGAGTGGCGACAAGGTAGCGAAATCGGCGATCGCTTAATTAAAATTCTCAATGAAGAACTGATCCCCGCCACCCCAGAACACGGAAAAAAACGCATTCCTCTTGATTCTGGAATTGGCATCAAACCTATCAGCAAAACTGGTTCCCAGCGTCTAGTCAGACGTGCCATCAAACACGCTTTGCTATTGCCCAAACACAAGCAACAAGTGACTTTGGTGCATAAGGGCAACATTATGAAGTACACCGAAGGCGCTTTCCGCGATTGGGGTTATGAACTAGCAACCAGCGAATTTCGCCAAGAAACTGTTACCGAACGAGAATCTTGGATTTTGAGTAACAAGGAGAAAAATCCGAATATTTCCTTGGAAGAAAACGCCCGCGAGATCGATCCTGGGTTTGATAGTCTCACTGAAGAGAAGAAAGCGCAAATTGTCAAGGAAGTTGAAACTGTTCTTAACTCAATTTGGGCAACTCACGGCGATGGCAAATGGAAAGAGAAAGTTTTGGTGAATGACCGGATTGCTGACAGTATTTTCCAACAAATCCAAACCAGACCAGATGAGTATTCGATTTTGGCGACGATGAACTTAAACGGCGATTATTTGTCTGATGCGGCTGCTGCGATTGTTGGGGGATTGGGAATGGGGCCAGGGGCAAATATTGGTGATTCTAGTGCCATATTTGAAGCTACCCACGGCACTGCACCCAAACACGCCGGCTTAGATCGGATTAATCCTGGTTCAGTGATTTTGTCTGGTGTGATGATGCTGGAATTTTTGGGTTGGCAAGAAGCCGCAGACCTAATTAAGAAAGGTTTAAGCGATGCGATCGCAAGTAGTCAAGTGACTTACGATTTAGCCCGGTTGCTAGAACCGCCAGTTGAACCCTTAAAATGTTCTGAATTTGCTGAGGCAATTATTCAACATTTTGGTTAATTCTATTAGGGTTAAGTCGAATTACCCCACCCTAACCCTCCCCTTGTAAAGGGGAGGGAACTGGATCTCTTGTTTCCCGCCTTCTAAAACGGAGAGAACTGGATTTCTTGTTTCCCGCCTTCTAAAACGGAGAGAACTGGATCTCTTGTTTCCCCCCTTTGCAAGGGGGGATTAAGGGGGGTAATTTAACTTGTGCATACAACCCTAGCTTTTTTAAGAGTGGTTAGGGGAGATCGACAAATATTTAATACTCCTCAGACATCCTCTAATAAATCAACCATTTTAAAAAAGCGAAATGGCATTTTATTTGCAAAAAACACCAAAATCAAAAAGCAAACTGGGGTTTGAGTAAGTCAAATGGCATTTTGAGAAAGTCAAAGCTTCGTTTGCTTGCGGAAAACACCAAAATGACTAAGCAAAAGCTTCTTTTGAGAAAGTCAAAGCTTCTTTTGCTTGCGGAAAACACCAAAATGAGTAAGTAAAAGCTTGTTTTGAGAAAGCAAAAGCTTCTTTTACTTGCGGAAAACACCAAAATGAGTAAGCAAACTGGGGTTTGAGTAAGTCAAAGCTTATTTTGAGAAAGTAATTGCGGATTTTACTTATTGAATTTAGTCCAAATATGAAGTTTAGATAAAATTATTGAAAAAATTGCTGATAAATTTTGATCCGTCAGATTTTAAAGTAGGCAAAAACAAAGTCCCCGGCTTTTCTAAAAAGTCGGAGATTTTTTTGGGGCAATCCCTTATAAAGTTTCCCTTATTCGGATTTAGAGTTATCGAGAATTCGGCGTAAGTTCTCCATTAATTCGGATTTAACCCAATCGGTACTTGCTTTACCTGTGATTTTGCTAATTTATCAGGTGCGATCGCTCCATTCTCTGTAATGATGGCTGTAATCAACTCAGCTGGAGTCACATCGAAAGCTGGGTTGTAAAAATCTACACCCGCAGGTGTGAGAATGGTATCGCCAACTTGATAGATTTCTGTTGGTTCGCGTTCTTCAATGGGAATTTGGCTGCCATCAGCTAATTCAAAATCAACGGTGGAAAGGGGTGCAGCTACAAAGAAGGGGATATTATGTGCTTTAGCTGCGATCGCTACACTGTATGTACCAATTTTATTAGCAGTGTCACCATTAGCAGCAATGCGATCGGCACCCACAACTACAGCATGAATTAAACCTTGTTTCATGCAATGGGCTGCCATATTATCAGTAATTAATGTAACTGGAATACCTTCTTGCACGCATTCCCAAGTGGTGAGTTTTGCGCCTTGCAAACGAGGACGGGTTTCGTCGGCAAATAAACGTTCTAAACGTCCTTCCCTCCAAGCAGAACGTACAACACCCAAAGCTGTGCCATATCCGGCTGTAGCTAATGCCCCAGCATTGCAGTGAGTAAGCAACCTTAGCTTTTCTGGAGTATTGGGCAAGACTGCCAAACCATTGTCGCCAATCGCTTGACAGGTTTGCAAATCTTCAACGTTGATTGCTTGGGCTGTTTGGAAAAGGGTTTGCTTGATTTCTTCTACAGTTCCCAGCGTTTCGTAGGCGGCTTTCAGCATCCGGCTAATTGCCCAAAATAAATTTACCGCCGTCGGACGAGTAGAACGCAACAACTGGGCTACTTTATCTAAGTGTTGCAAAAATTCGGTGCGATCGCTTGTTTTAATTTCCCTTGCACCAAGATACATTCCATAAGCCGCAGCTACACCAATTGCAGGCGCACCTCGCACAATCATAGTCTTAATCGCCCGCGCCATATCTTCACTGCGGTGAATTTCTACAAATGTATATTCATTGGGTAAGCGAGTTTGGTCAATTAGTGACACTGAGTCGTTGTGCCAAATAACGGGATAAACCTGGTTTGTCGAAGGTGTCATAGAAAAAGGTAGTTAGTAAAGGGTCAATATTTTTTACTTTAATGCACCCTGATGATTTCATTCTTAAACTGATTAAACGTTCTGAGTATTGGATTTAAAAGCTTTGAAAATTTTAGTGTCAGATGGTCTGATGAAATTGGTATTTTATTTATTAGTTTGGTATATAGCATTTCCCGACCTGCTGAGGTACTGAGTAAATCACTAATAACATTAGGTAAGCCTCTGCGTACCTTTGCGTTTGACTCTGCGCTCCTCTGCGTTTAAAAACATTATTTCTGTACCTCACGTAACTAGGAATTGCGATAGTCAAATCCTGAAGAATCAAAAAAATAGAGCAGTTGCACTGTAATACAACTGCTCTAAAAATTATTGAGATAGATATTTACTCTACCTATCCACAGACCCCATAATTACGTCAACGCTACCGAGAATCACCACAATATCTGCAACCTTCATCCCGCGTAGTAAATGTGGCACAATCTGGAGATTGTTAAAATCTGCGGCGCGAATCTTCCATCGTGCAGGGAAGACATTATCATCGCCAACCAAATAAATTCCCAATTCACCTTTACCACTTTCTACACGGGCGTAGATTTCACCCTTGGGCATCTTGAAAGTCGGCGAAACTTTTTTACCGATGAATTGGTAATCAAATGCGTCCCACTCAGATTTTTTCCCTGCGGCTAAACGCTTGGCTTCCAGATTTTCGTAAGGGCCGCCAGGAAGTCCTTTAATTGCTTGGCGAATAATCTTCACAGATTCGCGCATTTCCCGCATCCGCACTACATAACGGGCAAAGCAATCACCGGCAGTTTCCCACTGCACATCCCAGTCGAAATCGTCGTAGCATTCATAATGGTCAACTTTTCGTAAATCCCATTGCACGCCAGAAGCGCGTAACATTGGGCCAGAAAGTCCCCAGTTAATTGCTTCTTCTCGCGTGATAGTACCAATACCCTCAACACGTCGCCGGAAGATGGGGTTATCGGTTACTAAACGTTCGTACTCATCAACTTTGGGTAATAAGTAGTCGCAGAATTCCAGACATTTATCTACCCAACCGTAAGGTAAATCAGCCGCTACTCCACCAACGCGGAAGTAGTTGTTATTTACCATCCGATAACCTGTGGCTGCTTCCCACAAATCATAAATCATCTCCCGTTCGCGGAACTGGTAAAAGAAGGGAGTTTGAGCGCCTACGTCAGCGAGGAAGGGGCCAAACCATAGCAAGTGGTTAGCGATACGGTTCAACTCCAGCATAATGACGCGGATGTAGCTAGCGCGTTTGGGAACAGCGACACCTGCAAGTTTTTCTGGGGCGTTAACAGTGACAGCTTCGTTGAACATTCCCGCCGCGTAGTCCCAGCGACTAACGTAGGGGACGTACATTACATTAGTGCGGTTCTCGGCAATTTTTTCCATTCCTCGGTGCAAATAGCCGATGACTGGTTCACAGTCAACAACATCCTCGCCATCCAGAGTCATGATTAGCCGCAGAACCCCGTGCATTGAGGGGTGGTGTGGCCCCATGTTTAGCACCATTGGTTCAGTGCGGGTTTCTAGTCTGGTCATAGATTTCGTGTTCTCCCGTTGTGTTCGTGTAGCGTGCTGAAGGCAAATTTTAAATTGAACCGCTAAGATGCCAACCAGAATGTTTTAGTTTGTTGCACTTCTTCAACTATTATATGAAAGCTCGATATCCACTTAATTGAGGCATCGGATTTTTTTCACCTCATTGTGCTGGGACAAGGGGACAATGCCCAATGCATAATGCCCAATGAATTCTGAGTTTTTACGTAAGTCATAGAGATATTGTGTCAGTTATATTACAGTTTTATGACCCTGATACTCATCTATGACTTTCAATCAAGAGCGTTTTGATAAGCTAATTCAGAAGTTAGAAGTTTTTGCTAATAAACAACCGCGTCTTTATAAATTGCACGTTGCTTTTTTGGCTACTTTAGGCTACGCATATATATTTTTGGTTTTAGGTGTAACGTTGACTTTGTTAGTAAGTATTATCTTTGGGATACTTAATGCTCAGTCAATTTCTAAATTATCTTTGACAGGTCTTCTGTTTTTGCTGACGTTAGCATTCGTATTAGTGCGATCGCTTTGGGTTTCTTTTCCCCCACCAACAGGTTTACCATTACAATCCAAAGATGTACCTAATCTCTATTCTTTAATTAACGAAATCTCATCGAAGCTAAAAGCTCCACGGTTTCACCACATTCTGCTGACCGACGATTTTAATGCAGCAGTTGTCCAAATACCACGCTTAGGTTTGCTGGGATGGCAGCAAAATTACTTAATTGTGGGTCTACCACTCATGCTAGCACTGTCGCCCGAACAATTTCGTGCTATCTTAGCTCATGAACTGGGACATTTATCAGGAAATCACAGCCACTTTAGTGGTTGGATTTATCGCCAACGCGAAACTTGGTATCGCATTCTTAAGGGACTCCAACAAAGTGGACACGATCTATCATTGTTAATTTTTCAACTGTTTTTGATATGGTACATTCCATTTTTTAATGCCTATTCTTTTGTGTTAGCACGAATGGATGAATATGAAGCAGATAGATGTGCTGTTGATTTAACAGGAGAACAAAATATTGCTAAAGCTTTGATAAATTTTCATGTCAAATCTAGATTTTTAGAAAGATATTTTTGGTCTAGTATTTATAAACAATCACAAACAGAGATTGAACCACCAATAATGACTTACATGGATATGAGGCAGGCTTTAAGCCAGAGACTTCATCAGGAAATTACAAGTGCTTATTTAAGTGAAGCTTTAACGGAAAAAACCAACAATGCTGATACTCACCCTTGCCTGACAGATAGATTAAAAGCCTTGGGATATATCGCCGATACTCAGCAGGAATTAGCTATATTTGCACCAATTGAAATTAGTGCTGCCCAAGAACTTTTAGGCGATGCATTAGAAGTTTTTATTGATTATTTTAGTCTAAATTGGCGAGAAAATATAGCAACACCTTGGCGACAAAAATATGCTAGGTTTCAAAAATTGATAGCTACATTAAAAGATTTAAATTACAAATCGCAAAAACAACAGCTAACTTTAAAAGAAGCTATCCAACAAGCATTTTTGACACTGGAAATTGAGGGCGAAGAAGCTGTTATACCTCTATTACAAGAAATTCTTAATCGTGATGCTTACCATGCATCAGCTAATTATTTACTAGGTGAAATATTATTAAAAAAACAAGATTCGACTGGAATAGAATACATTGAGAAGGCAATAGAGCAAGACTCAAATATAGTTATAGTAGGTTGTCAGATAATTTGCAATTTTCTGAAAAACCAAGGTAAAAACAATGAGGCAAAGTCTTATCAAGAACGTGCAGAAAACTATGATAAATTAATTTTAAAAGCCCGGAAAGAGCGTTCTAATTTGAAAAGGAATGATAAGTTTTACTCTCATAATATTTCGGATATAGAGGTAAATAAGCTTCGTCAGCAGTTATCTCATTACCCGCAGATAATAACTGCTTATTTAGTTCAAAAGAATCTGCAATATTTTCCTGAAAAACCACTTTATGTTCTAGCTGTGAAGCGTGGATTTAGTTTTTGGGAAGGTAGTCGTATTTATGAAACCGATAACTCTAAAATTGTTCAAAGCTTATTAAAGGAAAATGAATTGCCCGATAATGTATTCATTTTTATTTTAAATAGCAATTTAAGTATGGAGAAAAAATTAAAACGCATATCAAATTCGATGATTTATCAGAAAAAAGGTAAAAAATAGCACCACAGATTTTTGAGGCTCAACATCCAAGCCTGACGCTGGGTGTGGAATTTATGATATTTTCCTTTTGTATATTTATGGTTTAAAAACTATTTTTTAGCTATAAACCCGCAAAGACACAAAGAAAAGAATACATAATTAAAGTTCATCTGTGGTTTTTTGCCTAAGTCTCATGAATCGTCAGCTAGCTATTGAAGAACCGACATTTTCCCATCTACCAGTTTTACCGCAGGAAGTTATTGCAGGTCTAGCGGTATCTCCAGGAGGTCATTATCTTGATACGACGGTAGGCGGTGGAGGTCACAGCCGTTTGATTTTAGCAGCTGCGCCAGATGTAAAATTAACGGCAATTGACCAAGATGAGGATGCTTTAGCCGCAGCAAGGAAAGAATTAGCCGAGTTTAGCGATCGCATACAATTTATCTATAGCAATTTTGCCGACTACGAATTTCCCCCCAACACTTTCGATGGTATTCTCGCCGATTTGGGGGTAAGTTCTTACCATTTAGACCAAGCAGAAAGGGGTTTCAGCTTTCGCCAAGCTGCAAATTTGGATATGCGAATGGATCGAGGGCGATCGCTAACTGCTGCTGATGTGATTAATAATTGGGATGAGGCAGAATTAGCTGATATTTTCTTTAAGTACGGTGAAGAGAGATTATCACGGCGCATTGCGAGACGCATTGTAGAACGCCGACCGTTGCACACGACTACAGAATTAGCTGATGCGATCGCTTCTTCAGTTCCCCCCAAATACCGTTATGGAAGAATTCACCCTGCTACCCGTGTTTTTCAAGCTCTGCGAATTGTCGTCAACGATGAGTTAAAATCCCTAGAAACCTTTTTAGATAAAGCCCCAAATGCCCTTGTCCCTGGCGGTAGAATTGCGATTATCAGTTTCCACAGTTTAGAAGACCGTCCGGTAAAGCATGGTTTGAGAAATTCACCTTTGTTAAAAGTCTTGACAAAAAAGCCGATTATTGCACAAGAAGAGGAAATTAGTCAGAATCCGCGATCGCGATCGGCCAAACTGAGGATAGCCCAAAAGCTGCTGTGACTACAACGCAGCGTTAAAATACTCCATCTCAACGATCTGCTAATGTAGCGTTGTTGAAGAGTGAAAAAATAATAAATGGAAATTAGTAATCTGTTTACAGCAGGTGGCGTTGTCATGTGGCCTCTGCTGGCGTTCTCTTTGTTAGGGGTGGCGCTGATTATCGAACGTATCATTTTTTGGGTAAAGATAAATAATCGGCAAAACAAGGTGGTGCGAGAGGTGCTACACCTTTATCGCCTTGATAATGTCGTTAGTGCTTTAGATAAATTGCACAAAAATACTGATTTACCCTTGGCTCGAATTTTTTTAGCAGCTTTAGAATTGGAGGAGCCGACACCAGACGAATTTCGTTTGGCATTAGAAAGTGAAGCACAAGCCGAAATCCCTTTACTCAAGCGCTCCCAAAATATTTTTGAGACAATTATTGGTCTTGCGCCTTTGTTAGGACTTCTCGGCACTGTATTGGGATTAATTAACTCTTTTGCTTCTCTGAATATCGGAGATGTGGGAGGTAGTAAAACAACAGGTGTGACAGCTGGAATTAGTGAAGCTTTAGTATCTACAGCATCAGGGTTGGTAGTGGCAATCTTTACACTATTATTTGCCAATACCTTCCGAGGACTCTACCAGCGCCAGATTGCTTGGATTCAAGAATATGGCGGACAGTTAGAATTACTCTACCGTCGTCGCTACGAAAGAGGAGATAAATCATATCCGCCAAATAAATGAAGCAAAACTGGGTAATTGTAAATTAGCAATCAGTAATTGGGATTAATTCACTATTTGTTACTGAATTTTGCTCTAAAAGTTTTGACTCTAATAGTATTCTAAAATGACGAATAGCTTTGTTCGCTACAGTTATTGAGGAAATATTCCATGACTATTTGGGTAAATGAGCAAATCGATCCGTCTGGGATGATTCATGCCTGTATTGCCACTCGTAATGAATCTCAAGCCAAAGATTGCCATGATTCATTTCAGAATAATTTGACTGAGAGGCAAAAGGCAGCAGGTTGGGTGGCACGATTGCGGACAGTCGATTCTTGGGATGAAGTGCCGGTGAATTCTTTAAAACTCAATTAATTGAGTTTTAAAGAAATTAGGCTGCATAGCTGAAGTATTTTCTGGCAGACATAATTACTTTTGTTATTTTCTGCTTACTTCAACCTGCTTTGCTTTTTTGGGATTTCGAGCGAACATATTTCATCTACGTAGGCGTAGCCCGTCATAGGCATCGCTTGTCTAACACACGCTGCATCTCTGCTAATACCTACAGCGATCGCAACAACTTCTATGAAAACAGGTTAATAAAGGATAAAGTTCGGATTAAATTTCTCACATTATTATTAACTGCTTCCAAAAAAAGTAACATATTATAGAAAAGTGATGATTTTTCTTAACTTTTAAGAGGTATCATCTATACCGTAGATTAAATTCAAAAATTTGTATAAGCCGAATCAATTTAGTGAACTATCCCAAAGTTTACACTTCGGAGCAAGTCTGTCCCATTAATTTAGTTGGCGAAACAGGACAAGCGGTTCAAATTTCAATTCATGCTCCCAGCCAATATATCTGTGCCAACTGCGAACGGATATTACCAGATTGGAAACGGCAGCCATTTTTACGAGTAGTGATTGTATTACAACAGTCGCGTTATCAATTAGTCGAAAAGACAGCAGAAGTAGAGTCAGAGAAAGAACGCTTACGAGAAAAGTTTATGAGATTTGGCTGTGATTTAGCATTTAATCTGCGCGATCGCGGCTATTTAACTGACCTGATTGACCCTCGTACAGGCTATCCCTTGCTTTCCCATCCCGGAGCAATTCCTCACGATGACACAGCAGTTGTCAAAGCTTTGCTCAACTATCCAGTAATTAAAAATCGATGCCGTGTGTTAGTTCATCCCAATTGGGGTGCAGCAGTTTATCCTAGCATTTTGATATCAGAAGCTCCCCCAATTTTGATCGAATGGGTTACAAAAGGCGTAGCATCCATGCATGGGTGGAAAGAAATTAATTATTAGTCATTAGTCACTTCTACTGAGCGTAGTCGAAGTATTGGTCATTGGTCATTGGGTATGTAAAGGCGTATATCAGCACTTGTGTCTCCAAAGAAGTTTTTCTAAGAAGCTAGGATAGTCAAAGCGATAGTGCGGCTTGTTACTTCTCTCTCATAAGTAAATGCTACGAAGCCAAACCGGGAAGAATGGTTTTTGGTTCTTGTTTGGGTAACATCTCAGGTTGATCGGCAGGTATTTCAAATTGATGATAATTTTACCCACTACTGTCAGAATAAACTTTTAGCCTGTAGCGAAGAGAATGGTACTTTAGCAGCATCTACGGGAATTATATAACTATAACTATCGGGAAAAATCCTGTTCCCAACTTTCTGCATATAAGTACATGGATGAGGAAATTTATAAGTATGACTGTTGCGAGGATTGCGATCGCAAAGCGTCTCTCGTTAGGACTGCGCGAAGTGTTTGCGTAGCCTCTCGTAGAGATGCAATCGCAGGGGTTTCAAGCTTTTTATATCTCGTTAGATAGTTAGATTTATTTGTGCTTACCTACCTTAGAAACCAAGTTGATTTTGAGCAAACTGAAATACTTGTTTTCTAGTTATGCTCAACCACAATTCCTATAAATACAAAATTTCCCATAGCTAATATATGAAAATATTAATTCAACACCGTCATTACGACAATGAAATTAGTGGAGTTTTAACTTATATTTATTCTATTATTCCTGAGTTGGAAGCTAGATTAATTGAGGTTAAAACTATTTCTACTAAACAAGATAATATCACTAAATGGTTTAGTTATATTGCTTGGGCAGATATAGTACACATGAATTCTAACGATTTATTATTTACTTTTTTATGTAAAGCTTTGCGAAAAAAGATAATTATTAAATACCATTATTCTCTTTATCAATCTACTCATACTAGTTATGAGCAGATGAACTTGACACAACGTTTAAAAACTGAATTTAAACACACATTGCCAAAAGCTAATTATCCATTAAAGTGGAAATTACACACTTTTATCAAATGGGCACGCCTAAGCACCCGACTTTCTACTGCTTTCTTAGCCGATTATCATACAGCTTGTAGTAACTTTTTAGGAGAATCTTCTGCTTTTCCTTGGTCAGTTGATACTTTATATAATCCGATCGAAATCAAGTCGGAAACCCAGCTTAAAACTTTAGAAAATTTATCTCAACCATATAATTTTATTTTTGTCGGTAGATTAGCTACAGACAAAGGTGTAGATATTTTATTAAAAGCAGTGCGGATTTTACAAGATGAAAATAAAGAATTTAAAATTACTATTATTGGCGATGGCGAACAATCTCAGCAATTAAAACAGCTAACGTCTGATTTAGGGATTGCCAACAAAGTTAATTTTTTAGGTAAAGTTCCTCAAAAAGAAGTGCTTCTAAAAGTTCAAGATGCTTTGGCTTTAATTGCTCCATCTCGTTGGCAAGATCCGGCACCTTACGTAGTGCAAGAAGCCTCTAGCGTTCAAACCTGCTCGATTGTCTCAAAAATGGGAGGATTGTCAGAAGTAGGAGGGCCGCACAGCCTATTTTTTGAAAATGAAGATGCAGAAGAATTAGCCAAATGTATGCAATATTGCCTAGATAATCCAGATGAAGCAATTAATCGGGGTTTTCAGTCCAGCCAATACGTTGCACAAAAGTTTTCAGCAGCGCGTGCTGTTAATAGACTACTGGAAATTTGTAGCCAACTTACTCCTAAAGCATTGGTAACAAAATCTGATACATAATTGCCATTACAGGGTTGCTGTCCTGCAACAGGCTGATTGGAAGCTCTACCAATAGTACATAAGCACTTCCTTATGGCCCAGAAAACACAGCTTGTTCTACATCATCCCGACTAAGAGAATACTTGAATGAGCGTTGGATATCTTGTCCATTTTCCCCAGATTGAAGATATCGCACTACAATCTGCTCGACATCGAGCCATAATTCAGCTTGCCAATTAGGTCGCTGTACACGCCAGCAATGCCTTTGTGTTTCATCTTGTTGACAGCCTTGGTCTTTTAGCCACTGCTCAATTTGTGGCAGGGGATGATTATATAAAGGAGTATCAGAGGGAAGAAGAGCCATAGAAATTTTTGATTTTGGATTAGGGAATTGTTTAATTTTTAATTATCGGATGGGCAATTAGTTGCGATATATAGCTAATTTGCTGTTGTACAGATGTATTTGGTTGCAGCAAATGGGAATGGATCGCAGCCTCGCCACGAGTTAAGCCAATGGCAACTGCTAATAACAGACAACCTACAAATGTTAACACCAGCATAAATAAAGCAAATATTTCGCCAGATGATAAGGGGCGATCGCTCGCATCGAGGTAAGCTGATTTTGACCAGTCATGAGAATGCGAGACGGGATGATTCAAATCAGGGGGTGGTTGAATCACTCCAAAGCGGGAATAGCCAATTTTCAAATCGTAGCTTAATCGGCGTTCTGGATGGCTCAGGGTCGCGTAAGCTTCGTTGATTTGCTGAAATTTGGGAGTGGCGATCGCAGTCGGCAAGTCTGTAGTATCAGGATGATAGCGTTTGCTCAGTTGCCGATAAGCACGACGAATGTCAATTACCGATGCCCAGGGATGCAGTCCTAGCAGAGAGTAATAAGTTGGTTCGCTGCTTTGTGGCATTGCCCCGTTTTGATTCACATCTGTTTGAGTCACTTTGCTCAAAGATATTTTTTATATTTTAAATCCTTTGTGAATTTCAGAAGACACAGCAGGTCTAGCATTTGATAAGATTGCTTAATAAAGCATTTAATTAGATGCGATGCAAATCAAAATTAATCTCGAAAATATTCAAACTCTTACCGACTTTAAGCGCAATGCCAAAGATTACGTAGATAGAATCAAGGCCACAAAGTCCCCACTTGTACTAACGGTGAATGGGAAAGCTGAGGTTGCGGTGCATGAAGCGCAAGCATTTCAACAGATGATAGATGAACTTCAACGCCTTGAAGAAGAACTGCAAAAACTCAAGTTAGAAGCATTACGCAGCCAATTTGCGAATATTAAAGCACGAGGACAGCAAAATTTGGCTAACAGCGATTCTGTGTGAGTCGATTTCGTATTTATACTCAATAAGTGCAAGATATTGAGCTAACGGATTAAATCAGCACGGGGTTTAAAGGTTTCAATTTGCCGTAACTTTTCGTAAAGTTCCCGTTCTTCTTGACTAATATTTTTCGGTGTAACTATTTGAATTTCTACTAATTGATCGCCACGTTTTCCGTCATCATTAGGATAACCTTTATTACCTAATCTAAATTTTTGACCAGACCTAACTCCAGGAGGGGTGGTCATTTTCACAGGGCCATCAAGAGTAGGTGCTTCTACCTGTCCTCCTAAAACTGCCTCGCTGGGAGTAACGGGTACTTGGCAGACAATATTTAAACCTTCTAGCTTAAATAATGGATGAGGTTCAACGGTAATTTTTAAGTATAGATCGCCACCACCAACGCCTTGGTTCCGCAAACGGATGGTTTGACCTGTTACCATACCTGGAGGCATATTAACTTCTAGCGATCGCCCATCTTCCAAACGAATGCGTTCATTACCACCTTGATAAGCTTTTTCTAGTGGAAGCGTTAATCTGGCTTCTATATCTCGGCGGGTGGTGCGAGGTGGGGGATTAACTGTGTAGGCAACTTTTGTTCTGGGGGAACGGAATGGATCGCTATTATTGCCATTACTGGAGTTATTTGCCGCACTCTTATTTTTGACACCAATAACTTGATTAATAAAGCTTTCAAAGTCGGAGAATTGGCTGGGATCTACGTCTTGATTGCCGTTGCGATCGCTAGCGCCACTCTGCCAAGTTTTAGCCTTGGGTGTTTGTTTGTTGCCTGCAAAGCCTTTTTGCTTCCAGTAGCGGCTAAACTGATCGTACTGCGATCGCTTGGCTGGATCGGAAAGAACTTCATAAGCCTCGCCAATATCCTTAAATTTTTCCTCAGATTCTTTGTTACCCGGATTCAGATCGGGGTGATATTGCCTTGCTAACCGCCGATAAACCTTTTTAATTTCCTCACCGGAGGCATCTTTAGATACTCCTAAAATTTCATAGTAATCGCGAAAGTTCGGCAAATTTTGCATAGTTCAGTTATTTAAATTTTAGATTTTAGATGAATTAAAAGTGAGGAGTTAGGAGTTAGGAGTTAGGAGTTATGAGTTGAAATATTTATTTTTAACTCCTGTACAGACGCGATTAATCGCGTCTCTACTCCTAACTTTTCTTATAACCAATCATTGTCTTCTTCATCATCCCAGTTATCTTGGTAGCTGGGGCGGGATTTGCGTGGAGGACGGCTTTCATAAGCGGAAGAACGATTATCGCGGCTATAATCTCTGTCATAGTCTCTGCCATAATCTTTACTGTATGAGTCGCGTTCTCGATATGTATCTCTGGGAAATTCGCGTTCTCGTTCTTTATCACCGCCGGTAAAGATGTCACGGATAGTCCCAAACAAGTCATCGTCTTCATCTTCAGCATAAGTCTGGCGGACTTCCCGATTTAGCTCGTAGAGAGCATCTTGTAAGTCGGCGTAGGCTTGATCGATACCGCGATCGCTATTTTCCTGAAGACTCTCTTTCAGTTGTCGGCAAATATTATCAATTCTCTGGCGGCGGTTGCGGGCAAACTGCATACCAAATTCCAGCGCTACTTCTCTCAGTTGTCGTTCTGCTTGGAAAATCAATGCCTCAGAACGAGTCCGCTTTTCTATTCTTTCTTTACGTTCGCGATCGACATCAGCATATTTTTGAGCGTCTTGAATCATCCGATTCACTTCCGACTCGTTCAAGGTAGAAGCGCCTTGAATGGTGATACTCTGCTCTCGTCCAGTGGTTCTATCTAAGGCTGTTACCTGTAAAATACCATTAGCATCAATATCAAATGACACCTGAACTTGAGGAATTCCTCGTGGTGCTGGTGGGATGCCATAGAGCTTGAACCGTCCCAAAGACTTGTTGCTTGCTGCCATTTCCCGTTCGCCCTGGACTACGTGAATTTCCACAGTATTTTGGTTATTTTCAGACGTGGAAAAAATATCAGAACGACGTACTGGGATAGTGGTGTTGCGGGGGATAAGTTTTTTCATCACGCCGCCGATGGTTTCCAATCCCAAAGAGAGGGGTGTGACATCCAAAAGCAGCACATCTTTGAGTTCGCCTGCAAGAATACCTGCTTGAATTGCTGCACCCACTCCCACGACTTCATCAGGGTTAACGTTTTCGTTCGGTTCTGTACCAATCAAGTCCCGTACAAGCTGCTTTACCATTGGCATTCGTGTAGAACCGCCAACTAACACAACTTCTTCAATGTCTCTAGGTGAAAGTCCGGCATCTTTGAGAGCGCGTTTTACTGGTGTTCGCAATCTTCCCACCAAATCACCACACAAACCTTCAAACTGGGAACGAGTTAAACGAGTTTCGAGATGTTTAGGGCCATCTGCCGTGGCAGTGATGAAGGGTAAATTAATCTCGGTGACGCTAACAGCAGAAAGCTCAATTTTGGCTTTTTCCGCCGCTTCCATCAGACGTTGTAAAGCTTGGCGATCGCGTCTTAAGTCTACCTCTTCTGTTTCCAGAAATTGCTCTGCTAACCAATCTACGATTATTTTGTCAAAGTCGTTCCCACCAAGTTGCGTATCTCCACTGGTAGCTTTGACTTCAAAAATCCCATCGCCTACTTCTAAAATCGACACGTCAAAGGTGCCACCACCCAAGTCAAAGACTAAAATAGTTTCTGTGTCACCCCGATCTAATCCATAAGCTAAAGATGCCGCAGTCGGTTCATTGAGAATCCGCAGCACTTCTAAACCAGCAATTCTGCCAGCATCGCGGGTTGCCTGCCGTTGAGAATCATTAAAATAGGCGGGTACTGTAATCACTGCCCCTGTGACTGGTTCACCCAAATAGCGACTAGCATCGTCTGCCAATTTCTTCAGCACCATTGCCGAAATTTCTTCTGGGGCGAAATCTTTATTGAGACGAGGACAGGCAATTTTAATATTACCTACTTCGTCTTTGCGGATGGTGTAGGGTACACGCTTGGAATCTGCATTAAGTTCGCCATACTTCCGCCCAATGAAGCGTTTAACTGCGAAAAAGGTATTTTGAGGATTGAGGACGGTTTGTCGCCGTGCCATTTGCCCAACCACCCTTTCACCTTCTTTGCTGAAGCCAACTACGGAGGGGGTTGTTCGCATTCCTTCTGCATTGGCAATCACCACCGGCTTGCCACCCTCCATAACGGCGACTACTGAGTTGGTTGTACCCAAGTCGATGCCGACTACCTTGCCCATGCGTTACTCTTCTCCTAAAGTGTCTTATATATTTATTATGATTGGGCGGAACTACCTCTAGCTTTGTGCTACAAGATAAAAACACCTCAATGTATAATACCGATCATTAAGGCAGTAAGCTAAGAAGTGCAGCTAGAGGAGATAGTTGCAAGACTAGGATAGCATTGAGATGGTTGGTGTGCCCAAGCAGCCTCAATTCTTGATATCCCCCTACTTCTGTTTAAGTTATCTGCAAATTGGTAAGTTAAACTTAACAACGCTTGCTCTGCTTTTTTGAGTTCCTAAAAATTCTCATATTATTGCTACTACTTAAAAGATTTGAATTTAACAGAGCGATTACAGACTTCCCTGAGTGAGATAGCGCGAGAACGCGATCCTTACATGGCAACGGCTGGACATTTTTTTGTCCAAGAATATATCCGCCAGCAATTTTCTCAATGGGGGAGTGTGGAAATCCACACCTTTGAAGTCAGAGGTAAAACTTGTAATAACTTGATATTAAATTTACCATCCCAAGCTAAAGGGCAAAAAAAGGATTTACTACCAATTTTAATTGGCGCTCATTATGATGGCGTTCCAGGAACAGTTGCGGCTGATGATAATGCTACAGGTGTCGCGGTGTTGCTGGAATTAGCGAGAAAATTTGCTGCCGAACCTGTGAGATACCCCTTAAGACTGGTTGCTTTCGATATGGAAGAATACGGCTTACTGGGTAGTGCTGACTATGCAGCCCTGTTGCATCAAGAAAAGCAACAGCTACGCTTAATGATCTCCCTAGAAATGCTGGGCTATAAAGATTCTACACCTGGTTCCCAAAGTTACCCCCCTCCTCTGGAACGCTTCTACCCAGATACAGGTGATTTTATTGCTTTAATTGGCAACTTGCGGACATTGCCTGACTTAATTGGCATGAGCCGTAATATTCGCAAAGCTGGCGTATCTAGTCAATGGCTACCCGTGCCAAATCGAGGTTTAATAGTTCCCCAAACCAGACTTAGCGATCATGCACCTTTTTGGGATTTGGGTTATCCGGCAATGATGGTGACAGATACGGCATTCTTGCGAAATCCACATTATCACAAAGTTAGTGATGCGATCGCTACTTTGGATTTAGATTTTCTGACTCGTGTATGTGAAGGTTTAGAAATTGCGATTCGGCGGTTGTGAAAGCGTGAGTCTTGCATTTTTCACCTTACTTACTTGTTACAAACTGCTATATATTCTTTTTTATTAATCAATATCTTCAACTTTTTTCAATTAGTTATACTATCTTGTTGATGCGATCGCGCATTAGGAGTCAAAGTAATTAAATCGTCAATATTACGCTTCATTGTCTCGCAAATTGCATCTAATGGTAAATCATTAGCGTCATAACCAAAGGGATTTTCTATCTCTAAGCCAATGGCTTCGATGCCAAACACAGTGAACCCAACCAAAGCAGAAATTAAACCTGTCCACCAACCGAGCTTCTCAACTATTTGAAATGGTAGCAGAAAACAATATAATATTAGCAATTGCTTCAAATGAAGGGCATAAGCAAGCGGCATAGGCGTTTTCAAAATACGTTCGCAAGCACCTAAATTATCCACAAGATTATTCAATAATTCTTGCATTGATGTTAGCTGGTAGCTATTAAGGCAATTACGATTATACTGTTCCTGTAAATAATCTCCTATCCAAAAGGCAACCTCTATAGGGGGATTATTCATAATCTTCAGTTTTATATACTTAGTAGATGGCATTAAATCTTCTAACTCGCTATTGACAGTTTCTCCTCGCAAATGTAATTTAGTTGTTACTGCAAAAGCCGCCAATAAGTTTAATGCCGTAATTTTCTTGTCTTTATCTTCTGGTAAAATTTCATCAACTGATACCCAAATTTGCCTTGCTAAATTTCGGGTGTTATTTACTATAGATCCCCAGCATTTTCTTCCTTCCCAAAATCGCTCATAAGCAGTATTTGTCCGAAAGACAAGTAACAAACCTAAAACAATACTAGGAATCACATTTGCTAAGATTGGCTGGGATACAGGTTTTTCAAAATGGTGAAGCAGAGAAATTAAAAATCCGAAAGCTCCACACCATAAAATATGTTTGAAAATTGCTTTCGTGACTGAACCTTTAGGTTGTAGTGCTGTGCGTAACAATTTGATTTTTTCGGCTATCATGTAGTCACCCTAATAAAATATTTATTGAACCGATACACTCAATATTTATTAGCTTAAAAATAATTATAAAAGTAGCATATTTAATAAAGAAATACTTCCAAAAATATTTTTGCTAAGAAAATATACTGGCGACAATGTATTCTAGCTTTTGCGATCCAATATTAACTCTGGTTAAAATCAGGATTTACACAGAGAGTTTTTTGATCGTCAATTAGATAGACATTATATAAAAGTCAAAAGCGATACATAAGCAGTAATTGTAAATAAATGTAAATATTTTTCTGTGGCTGCATAAACTCCACATTTTATCCCGATAAATCTATGGAAGAAAAGGTATACTCCTATCGTTAATGTTCATACAACATTAGTCGGTATTATGTACCTTAGTAAATCAAAAAGTTCTAGCCTGTAAAAATCCTGCCCTGTAGATTAAACATCTAGACATAACTTATTGGGTTATGTCTTTTTTGTTGTCGTTAGTCTCAAAACGTTGAATTTCAATCAAATAACCATCAGGATCGCGGAAAAAGCAATGGTAAATCTTGTACTTTTTATTTAGTGTCGGTGGCTTTTCAAATTCAACGCCACGTTTTTTGAGATATTCAAACCATTCATCCACCTGCTGTGTTACTAGGGTAAAAATAACACTTGATTGCTTTTCGGTTGGAGGACTTAATTTTTCACTTGCTTGACATAATCCTAAGTATCCAGAACCAATAACAGTATAAATTCGGCAGGTTCCTTGGTCAAGCCATAACTCCAAACCTAGCTTTTGTTCGTAGAATTCTGTAGATACATTGAGGTTATGGGTAGAAAAGAAGGTAACTTGTTGGTCGATTTGCGGATGAGTAGACATAAAACACATTTGAGTATATACCCTAACGACATCGGGCGATCGCAGATGTAAAAATTGATTGATGTTAGAAACCTGTTACTGCTCCAGAATGCCTTAGTGCATCTGGAGTTTCTTTTTGAAAAAAGCCATAAAAATTTTCCCAATCATCCTGATATGGCAAAACATAGCTGAATAAGGATGCATACTGAATTATCTATATTTAACATGGGCATCACTTATTGATGTACCCCTTCTATGAAACAACTCTCGCAAAACAGCCTCAGCTTATCTGGGGCTGTTTTGCGTTACTTCCAATAGAGAAGGAGTGTAATGAGAATCCTCAAACACTTTTATCTGTATTTGAGTGTATACCCTGATGACGTAGGTTTATCTCAAGGTGAAAATTTGGTATAGGTAAATGCGTATCTTTCCTGGCTCCAGATTTGTCACAAACATTTCTGGAGTTTTTCCATTACTGAAGTTTGAAATCAGCAATCTAGTCTAGATTCAAGTGAATATTTGATTTTGAACACGCATATTATAGCTGTGCAGTAAAATAAATATAAATTAGGAATTTTTATAAAAATTACTGAGAAAGTATGGAAATCTCAAATTCTACTCCTCAGAGAGACATACCACAGCTACAAGCTTCGGAAATACTTGTACAAGCAAAGAGTATCAGTCGTCGGGAGTTTATGAAATTGTCATTAGAAGAACGGCGATGCATATTAGCGGCACAGGCTGAGTTAATGTTATTACATTACGAGCAAGATAGAGAATGGGAGGAGTTACAGACAGGAGACTTGATTGATTATTAAATATACATCTTCTAAACGGGGTGATATTTGGCTTGCTAATTTCGATCCGACAGTGGGAGCAGAAATAAAAAAAGTCCGTCCTGCTATAGTAGTAAGTTCTGATGGTGTTGGCAAGCTACCCATTAAGTTGATTGCACCAATCACAGACTGGAAAGAATATTATGCTGGCAATATTTGGCACGTTAAAATTGAACCAGACAGTGCAAATAGTCTAACAAAAACTTCTGCTGTAGATATTTTGCAACTGCGCGGTATGGATATACAAAGATTTATCCGTAAAATTGGAGGATGCTCGAGTGAAATTATGGAGGAAATTGCTGCTGCTATTGCTGCTGTAGTTGAGTATTATTAGTGATTTGTATAATTCATTTATTAACGTGCATATTAAAACTATAGGGTGCGTCAACATAATGTAACGCACCTTGAATTACCTTACTATTTTTTGTTTTCTTTCCCGAAGTGATAGGCTCCTAAAGCAGCCCCTATTCCTAATACAGCAGGAGCAGCAACGCCAACAGCAATAGCAGCACCTCCTCCTACAATAAAAGCAGCAGCTCCTCCGGCCAGTCCTCCAGCTATTGATCCTATTTTTCCTGCATCTCTACCATTTTTCCTAGCTTCACGTTCATGTTCAGATAAGTTTTCATCATCTTCTAGAACTTTAGTAAATGCCGTAAAAATTTCCGATAAAGTTAGAGCAAAATATTTAGAGATACAGTTAGAAAAACTAAAATATTATTTAAGCAAATTTTGGGATATATCAAGAGAAAAATATGAAATATTATAGATAAAAGTCTGCAAAGTATGAAGTAAATAAGAAGCGCGATCGCACTTACCTATCATTCTTGATTCGACTCAGAAGAAAATAGTTAAGCGATCGCACTCCTAAATTTGACTATATAAAAGTGCGATCGCAGTAAATATAAATGTTTATTTCGTTGTATATGTTACAAAAATATCCTTTTTCATTTCAACTTCTGCCAGTGCTTCTGGATCGTAAGCTGGTGATAACAAAAAACTAGCAAACGACGGCAAAGGAACTCCAGTTTTAGAACTACATGAGGGATAAAATAATGTGTAAAATGGCTCGGCGACAGAAGGAGTACCAAGTTTAACTTCCATCGCAGATGCTAAAGCCTGGGCGCGGCTTTGAGCATCTTTCATCGCTGATTGATAAACTGAACTCTGCAAACTCTGGCAATCATTAACTGCGTACTCAACACCCACACTCTTGACAGAAAGGTTTTCAATTTGGCTTGTGGAATTGTTCGCTGTAGCAACAATTTCCTGGACGCGATCGCGCGTTGGTTTTTCTAGTCTCACCAATATCTTGGCGTTATTTTCACTGGAATTAGGATTAATTTGCACTTGAATTTTATCAGCCTTAATGCCTTTAGCAACTAAGCTATCCACTACAGGCTGAAGAGTTGCTTTAGTTAGGGATTTTTTGTTTGGTAAAGGTTCTGCTGCTGTTTTGTAATTAAAAAGTAGAGTTGGTGAGGATATGCGGCGGGTTTCTGGGAAGGATGATGGTTGCGTTTGTAACTCATCATTGCTACCTCCACTACTGAATACCAACTCAATATCCGCTGTATCTGCTGGCACTCTCACTACCCCTTGACCGATTACCATTAATGAATGGCGATCGCTTGCTGGTGGGTAAAACAATTGGGCATTAGTGACTTTGGGTGTTAATGCCCCTACCCCGACAGTCACGGTAATACTTAGCATTAGAGCAGTTATTTTTCTCATATCCTGGGAATATCCTTTGAACTTAGTGATTGTCAAAGTTTACACCTCAAGAGGAATCTACTTAAAAAAATATTGAGCTAATCCCACGACTAAAGGCTGTGGGATTAACTCAAAAATTCAAAATTCACTGCGGACGTTATTGATATCTCAGCAGAGAGCCAAATCTTGTTAGAACTATTAACCAAACCAGTGAGAGGGTTCACAAGCTGGTTGAACTGTTTCACAAACACGATGGCTAATCCAATCTGACTTTTCTTGAACGATTAGACAAATGCCTTGGTGAATCAAATTCTGTAAATGTAGTTGCTGCTCTAAGGGTTTACGAGGCAATTTGTAATAAGCCAAGCTTCCTTGTTCAGCCTCTGCTGGAATCTGTTCATCAGACACGACGCTGTAAAAGGAGGGAATGCGGTTGAGGACGAAATTAATTAGCTCTTGGCGTAAATCAGGAATCGCAAAGGCTTGTTGATATGGATGGGATGGATATGTATTCAAAATACTTTCAATTTCTCCCACTATTGATTGTTGTGTTAAATTGACTACCGTTTTCATGGTTTTTAAACTCCTTTTTTAATCAAGTCAATGGTTGGTGGAGAGAATAACTTTTTTAGATGACAAAGTCGTGATGACAATCAGTTAAAAGTAATTAAACTTACAGATGCAATCAACCCCAAAACTAGCCTCTTATCTTGGTACAATCTCAGACATTTGGTTTTGCTTATTTTAGTTAAAGTTTATACTGTTTTACAGCATTACTTATTAAAATAGCGTCCCATAAGCTGGTAAGTTATCAGCATTTTATATTTATAATCCTAATTATTTCAAATTTGTGCCTTTTTGGCAGAAATCTACATAAAACGCAGTACAAAGACTAGGGGATCAAGGTTAACAGCAGTTAAATAACCTGAATTAGGAACAAATTTTTCATTAAGTTAAGCTTTTTGGCTAATCTGCATCACTTTTTAGGTTCGCAGCAAAATTTGCTATTTCATCTAAAAAACTTATTTATTGCACTTTGATTTAGCAGTCAGAAAAATAGCGACTCACTGTAGTGCAGGATCAGTCTAGCGACAGATGAAATGATTGGGCAAAAACGTTTAAAAAGTTCACATTATCAAAAGATAGATGATGTAACTGATGATTAATTTCATCAGCCGCAGCTAATCCAGAAAGCATCGCACCTTCGACAAGATTGCCGCCACACCAATCACCACAGCAAACTAAAGGTAAAGGAGTTCCAGCAGACAAAACAGCTTCGTGCCAAGGATGGCTAGGAAAGGCATAACGCCAACGATGTGCTTGCATCCATTCGGGAGCATTCAGCCAAGGAAGGGACAGAGATTCAGCTGCTCGTTGCAACATATATTGTCCCGCAGGTAGTAAATCTTGTGATTCTAGATGACGTTGGGCAAAATCAGCGCTACTTTGCACCACAAAATGTGGTTGTTGAGGGTTAGGACGCTTGCTACTATCCAAACCAATCCATGCTAAATCAGCATCATCCACAAAAGTTAAGGCTTTCCATTGAGGGAAGGGTTGGGATGTAGAAGAATATCCCGCGATCGCACTAATTGAAGGATAAAATTCTACAGAACGCAAGTTATTAAGAAAGGCTGCATCCAATACACTCTCACCTAAAGATTCCAATAACATCACAGCTTGGGGTGCAGGAATAGCGACAACTATAGCTTTTGCGGTTAATTCTTCATTACTAGATTCGAGAGTCAAACGCCAGCTATCTTCGGCAGTTGGGGTAATAGCTATGACACGCTGATTCAGTAATATTTCTAAACCTGGAGCGAGGGATTTAGCGATCGCACTCATTCCCGCAGGCGCAACATAACGCGGACTGCGGTTTTTCGGTTCAGATAAAGGAGCGCCTGTTGTAAGTTTGTAAACCTCATCTGTCCAAACTTTTAGGATATGGTGGGATTGCAATATCTCCACAAAACGCCCCAATAATTCACCCTTTGGCTTCAGGTAACAAGCCCCATGATCCGCCAAAGTTCCATGCAAGCGGCGTGTAGCCAGTCTTCCTCCCAAACCACGCGACTTTTCCACCACTACCACCGAATATCCAGCTTGACTTAACTGCTGGGCACAGACTAAACCGGCAATTCCGGCACCAATTATTGCAATATCAGTCATGAGTCAATAGTCCTTAGTTATTCGTCCTTAGTCATTATTTATCAAATGACCAAGGACGAATAACAAAGGACAAAATAGCTAATAGTAGAATAAGGTACAGAAAGCTGCACGGAAGGGAGGAAGGGAAATTGGATGAAATGAGGGCGGCGCTAGAGTTAGCGACCGAAGAAGAATTGCAAGATTTAACGGCAATTTTATTTAGTCGTAAGTTCAATCCCTTAGACTATGTACACACACCCGAACCCATCGAAGTGCAAAGCCAAGACCGCAAAGCTTGGTTAGATGCACTAGAGGGCCGCTTTCGTTTTTTGGCGGCAGATGGGATGACAGTATTACGAGGACGCACAGGACAGGTAACTTACCGACAAGCGTTAGTTCAAGTATGTAAGTATCTAAAAATTCCCTATTCTCATCAGCTGGCAACTATTGATTTAGAAGCAGAAGTCTTTTTGCATCTACTAGGACAGGTGTGGAAAAAATTGCCGGAACAAGAAAAACAAAAATTGACTGTACAAGTGCAGCGCCAGCTGCTCAAATCAGAATTAAAACAACCTTTACCACTTTTATTACAACGCGACCCCTTGGGGTTACTTTTCAAAGGCGGTAGTGCGATCGCGGTTACTTCTCTTCTCCAGCCACTTGTACTGAAGCAAATTGCCCGTCAATTCGCCATCCACTTTGCTACTTATGAAGTAGCTAAACAAGCGGCGATTACAGGCACAGAAGCAGCTGCAACGCAATTTCAAAGCTATGTAGCAATGCAAATGGCACAACGGGGTATGACAGTGAGTGCAGCTCGTTATGGGGCAGCCCGCACGATGTTTGCCGTGATTGGGCCAATGATGTGGACTTGGTTTATTGCAGATTTGGGCTGGAGAGCGATCGCTACTAACTATGGTCGAATCATCCCCACTATCTTCGCCTTAGCTCAAATTCGCCTCACTCGTGAGGAATGTTGGGAGCCAGCTTGAACAAGGTTTTTGAATATTTCAAGTCTCGTTGGCAATCTTCTTGGAACTACTCTCTATGGGCACTGTTAATCTTCCCATTGAGTCCTTTTGTGGGGGCTGTAACTGTAGGTTTTGTCTCATTAATAACTTGGCTGAAACAATCCCGCAAAATTAATCGCCGCCCCCTCAACTGGGGATTTGCCCTGTTGAGTGTATTACTGATCGTGAGTGCTGGGTTTGCCCAAGACAAAACAGCAGCTTTCCTCGGCTTATTCAATTTATTACCATTCTTTTTACTTTTCGCTGCCCATAGCGCTCTGATTCAAACATTTGCCCAATTGCGGCAAATGGCTTGGGCTTTAGCGATCGGTTCTATGCCTGTAGCAATTATGGGCTTGGGACAATTATTTTTCGGCTGGAGTTTCAAGTTCGAGTTTGTCTGGGTTGTGTTTAGTTGGACAATCACACCAGGCGGAAACCCACCAGGTCGTATCGCTTCACTTTTCTTACACGCTAACACCTTCGCAGCTTATCTAGTAATAGTTTTCATCCTTAGTCTAGGGTTGTGGATCGAACAATGGCGATTAGGGATGAGGTCTTGGAAATTGGGCATAAAAGGCAGAGGGGCAGGGGGGCAGAGGGGCAGGGGGGAAAGACTGACTGCGCGCCAGTCTCCAGTTCCCTTTCTTTTCCTAACGTTGGCGGTAATTACAAATTTCATTGCCTTGATTTTTACCAACTCACGTAATGGGTGGGCGATCGCTATTTTTGCCTGTTTAGCTTATGCACTCTACCAAGGTTGGCGCATTCTTGTAGGTAGCGTTGCTGCGATCGTCTCTAGTATTCTTTTGGCAGCTTTTGCTCCCTCATCAGTCGCTCACATTTTTCGCTTCGTAGTTCCTGCCTTCTTTTGGGCAAGGTTAAATGACGATATGTATCCAGATAGACCAGTCGCTTTAATGCGAAAAACTCAGTGGGAGTTTGCCTGGTCTTTAGCTCAACAACATCCTTGGACTGGCTGGGGGTTACGCAGTTTTAGTACACTTTACAAAGCAAAGATGCAGATTCCCTTGGGTCATCCCCATAACTTGTTTTTGATGTTATCTGCTGAAACAGGTTTTCCCAGTACTTGTTTATTTTGTGGCTTACTAGCTTGGATTGTGATTACAAGTGTCCAATTACTGCAAAATTCAAAATATATAGATGCAGGAGACAAATTAATATTTTTCAGTTATCTTCTGTCCTTTGTTGGGTGGATTTTATTGAATACAGTAGATGTAACTCTCTTTGATTTTCGTTTGAATGCGCTTTCATGGCTAATTTTGGCTGCTATTGTTGGAGTGGTACATCGCGATCGCGATAAAGACAAGCTTGCATCTCGTCAAAATTAACTATTAGTTTTTTCAGTGTATGCACTGGGGACATTGAGAGTTTTAAGTTAATAAGATTGTTATATTCACGTCTGTGAGTGTGACTAATACCTAATTAGTCACTGTTGCTGATTGTTGGGAAGGTGTAGGGACATCCCTTTGGGGTTTTCCTGCATGACGGGCATCTCTTGTAGATGCCCTTTTGTATATTTATTATTTTTATTCAGTTAAACACTATTTTAAAAAGATTGAATCTAACGCAAGATCTGAAATTTTTTATCTTTGATAAAGGAATATAAAATATGATTGCTAAAATTAAACTAGGTCTTTGTAACCCACCAGAACCTATTTATTTATATGTGAAAAGCGGAGAATTAAACGGTGAATCCTACTTGTGGTATAACTACGATAACGATCAAACTATTCCTGTTTACAAAACAGGGCTAACTGGGTATATATCGGAACTTAAATTAACGACGAGAGAATATAGAGAAAGGGACAACAATAAGTTAGATATCTTTGTTAGAGCAGATGAAATTTATGTTATTAGGACTGGGAGAGAAACGAACTTTGCTAAAAGTTTCCTTTTAGCTGCATCATGTATCCAGGATTTTTCCAAGCCACTAATTATTGCTGCAACTGCTGGAAAAGAAAATGTAGTTTTTTGTAACCTCTACGACGCAGCAACTAAAACCAGGATTCACTCTGAATGGAATAGAGATGCTGATTGGCTAGCAATAATTGATAGTATTCAAACTAGGTTGCAGACATCTAAAAATTCCCATATAGTCTCTAGTGAACCAATACTGTTCTAGGAAAACTAGATAAACCGAGAGATATATTCGCGTTAACCAAGTCAAGACTCTGTATAACTGTTTCAATTGTTCTGACGTTGGCTCCATTCACCGCTAAACTTAGGCGAAACTCGATAACCTTTATGATCTGGTAGCAATTCTTTGTGAAACTGCACAAAATTAGGCTTGGTGATATATAGCGTTTCCCGACCTGCTGAGGTACTGAGTAAATCACTAATAAAATTAGGTAAGCCTCTGCTTACCTTTGCGTTTGACTCTGCGCTCCTCTGCGTTTAAAAACATTATTTCTGTACCTCACGTAACTAGAAATTGCTATAAGCGGCTTGAGCAAGTTGTTGTATCTATGCAACCTCACAGGTAATCGGTGTAAGCTCTCGGTAAAATGGGTGTGTCGGTAACGAAAAAAAGACGCCTCCATAACCAACCTTATGCTCACAACAGCTAACTTTTTTCAGTACACCCAATGGTCAGGTATAGCTACATTGGTATTTGCTGCCTTGACATTTTTGGCTTTTATTCTCAAATGGGGCATCCGCTTTCGGTTGGTGGGTACGACTGGCTTTATGCTGGTGGTGACTGCTGGTTTATTTGGACTCTCAATAGTCCCCTTGAGTCGGACTGTGATTCCTGGAGCAGCCCGGTACACTCTAGTTTATGACAATGGTTCAACACAAGCGGTGATTGCCACATCACCCCAAATTACACCCACACAATTAGAAGCAACTTTACGTCAAGCAGCTAGCAATCTTTTTTCTTATGGCCGTTCAGGTACACAGGAAGACGGAAACTTGACAGTTCGCGCCCGTACCATTATCCACCCGGAAACAGGGATTTCTGTCCCAGTTTACTTGGGTGAGGTCAAGCGATCGCTCATTTCTCATCAAAATTCTCCGGTAACAGTCAAAATTTACACAGACAATTTCGCCAAATTGCCAAAACCTACTGCTTAAGAGGCAGGGAGCAGGGGAGCAGGGGAGCAGGGGAGCAGAGGGGCAGGAACAGGGGGAGAAGAATTAATAATCAGTGCCCAATGCCCCATGCCCAATGCCCAATGCCCCATGCCCAATGCCCAAAGAACAAAAGTAAATTACCTGTTATCAGGATGACAAAAATTATTTTGTATTTACTGATACATTAATGGTTATTTTTAGATTAAGATATTCACACTTTAGTGGTTATACTGTGGGAAAAAGTTAATCAGCGTGGGGTAATGGGTACTGACAGTTGTAATTTGTCAGTTGTTGTCCTAATTGCCCCTGTTGCCATTTTCAAAATTCTTTGCAGCAAATCAAGGGATTGTAGGGAAATATATTTGCATACCTTTACATATATATCTGTAGCTAAAAATTGCATCAAATAATACAACCGCCTACACATTATCAATTCTCGATTGCTTTTCTTGAGAATCTGACAATGTTAATGTTAATTAATTATACGGTTATTCAAAACTTTGATAGTTCGGAATTTCAGACCAATGGGTATTTATAGATTCAAGCAATATCGTCAAACTACTCAATCAGTCGGCAACAGGACTTATCTATTTAATTGCTTGGTTCAAATCCAGATCGGCTGGGTGTCAGGTTGGAGCCAGCCAAAAACCAGTTTGGCAACAAGTATCCTCGATCGCTAGTCTATTTATATTAAGAAGTATCAAGGTTTTGGTAAACGAGATTATATGCCCAATAATTTTTCTACTCAACCTTCTTTGTCTACTCAAACCTCTAGTTCATTATTTACGCTCACAGTTTCCCCCGCAAAAGTAATCCGTGGTTCTGGGGTGTTGCAAACAGCCGCAGCAGAAATTGCCTGTTTGGGAAGTCGTCCCTTAATTGTGGCAGGTGAGTCTACTCTCGCTATCAGCCAACAAAATTTGCAACCAGTTTTAGAAGCGCAGCAGTTACATACTGTCCAAGCTTCTTATGGTGCAGATTGCTGCGAAGCTAGCCTAAAATCTTTACAGAAGAAGGCAAAAGAACATAAATCTGATGTAATTATCGGTGTTGGTGGTGGCAAAGCCTTAGATACAGCGAAATTAGTCGCACAACAGTTACATCTACCAGTGGTGACAATTCCGACTTCTGGGGCTACTTGTGCAGCTTGGAGTGCCTTATCGAATGTTTATTCGGAAGATGGGGCTTTTCTCTACGATGTGGGGCTATCTCGTTGTCCCGATTTATTGATACTCGATTATGACTTGATTAAAACTGCGCCACAACGTACCTTAGTAGCTGGAATTGGTGATGCGATCGCTAAGTGGTATGAAGCCTCAGTTAGCAGTGGGCATTTGCAAGAGACTTTAATTATTGCTGCGGTGCAACAAGCACGAGTTTTGCGAGATATCTTGTTACAAAAGTCAGCCGCGGCCCTGGAAGAACCAGGTAGTGAGGTTTGGCGAGAAGTGGTAGATGCTACTGTGTTACTAGCTGGAGTAGTTGGGGGACTTGGAGGAGCGCAGTGTCGCACAGTTGCCGCCCATGCCGTGCATAACGGTTTAACTCATATTTCTGGACATGGCAGTATTCATGGCGAAAAAGTTGCTTTTGGAATTTTGGTGCAACTGCGTTTAGAAGAGATGCTACAAGGCAATCAACTAGCAGCATCGGCACGACAACAGTTGTTAAAGTTCTACACAGAAATTGGACTACCCCAGAAATTAAGTGATTTGGGATTGGGCAATATTACATTAGGTGAATTGCAAACAGCCGCCGAAATGGCTCTAGTTCCTAATTCTGACATCCATCGACTACCGTTTAAAGTCGTGCCAGAACAGTTAATGGCGGCAATGGTTTCTACCACTGCACCTATAGATAGTAGAGATACTGCAAATCGAGTTTCGCCCAAGGGAATGAATGACGAGGTTTTATGAGTTTAAATTGGATTGTCCCAGCAGAACGCATACAAAAACTACCACCTTATGTATTTGCCCGTTTAGATGAACTGAAAGCTAAAGCACGGGAACAAGGGTTAGATTTAATTGATTTGGGTATGGGAAACCCCGATGGTGCAACGCCAGCACCAGTAGTAGAAGCAGCGATCGCTGCTTTAAAAGATTCTAGCAATCACGGTTATCCACCTTTTGAGGGCACAGCTAGTTTCCGCCGTGCCATTACTAACTGGTATCGTCGCCGTTATGATGTGATTCTCGATCCTGATAGCGAAGCCTTGCCATTGCTGGGTTCTAAAGAAGGATTAACTCATTTAGCGATCGCCTACATTAACCCTGGTGATTTAGTTCTGGTTCCTTCCCCAGCTTATCCGGCACATTTTCGCGGCCCGGCGATCGCTGGTGGGAAAATCCACAGTTTGATTCTCAAACCTGAAAATGACTGGTTAATTGATTTAGCTGCCATTCCTGAAGAAGTTGCAAGACAAGCTAAAATTCTCTATTTCAACTATCCCAGCAATCCTACCGCCGCTACCGCCCCCCGCGAATTTTTTGAAGAAATCGTTGCCTTCGCCCGCAAATATGAAATTTTGCTGGTGCATGATTTGTGTTATGCCGAGTTAGCTTTTGATGGTTATCAACCCACTAGCTTGTTAGAAATTCCCGGTGCGAAAGATATTGGTGTGGAATTTCACACCTTATCTAAAACCTACAATATGGCTGGTTGGCGCGTCGGGTTTGTCGTGGGGAACCGCCATGTAATTCAAGGTTTGCGGACGCTGAAAACTAACTTGGATTATGGCATTTTTGCCGCACTACAAACGGCAGCCGAAACAGCTTTGCAACTGCCAGATGTGTATTTGCACGAGGTACAACAACGCTACCGTACCCGCCGCGATTTCCTGATTCAAGGGTTAGGAGAGTTGGGTTGGGATATCCCCAAAACCAAGGCGACGATGTATCTTTGGGTGAAGTGTCCCGTTGGCGTTGGTTCCACAGATTTTGCCCTGAACGTGTTGCAACAAACAGGCGTTGTGGTTACTCCCGGTAATGCCTTTGGGGTTGCAGGTGAGGGTTATGTCAGGATCAGTTTGATTGCAGACTGCGATCGCTTGGGTGAAGCTTTACATCGCTTCAAGCAAGCTGGCATCCGCTATCAGCCTGAAGCTGTAGTCCCTGCTTCAGAAGCGATCGCCGATCTGGTTAGTTGATTAGAGAAAAAAACCAATATTACATGACTAAAATTTTTGCTGAGGATCTTTGAGAGCGTGTAACAAATACGATTATACGAAGCGACAGCTATTGCAAGTGAACTCTCTAACCTAGACTTTCAGGTTGAGACAACCCGTAGCTATATTCAATAGACTTCTTGCAGTAGTGGGGGAAGGGGCAAAGGTATGGAACTTTCCCTTCCCCTTTAACCTTTCCCAACATCTTGCAAAAATAACTTTGCAAGATGTGTAATATCTGCTGCCAAAAGTTAATGTAGCATTTATTACCCGCAAACTAGGATATTGAATGAAGACGGAGGGCAGTTCAAGTTTACGGAAGACTGCCTTCTGCTTGCTGTCTTTCTTAATAAATACCTAATCTTAAATCCAATATCTAATTTTTTTGCTATGGTGATCCCAAAGGAATTGTTAAGTGCTTACGAGATGTAAATTAAATGACTAATCAATAACTAAGTATTACTTGATACAAAAAAATAAATAATTTACTTATAAAATACATCTTTCTTGTTACTTATTGGGTTGGACAATACGCGTTTCAATATCTTCTAATGTTTGTAACAATAAACGATTTGCCTGCAATTTCCAACCCCATTTCTGAACTCTATAAGCTAATACAGTTCCAACTACACACGCTAACAAGCCTATGGGTTGATTTAAAGAAATTCCTAGTAACAAACCCAATCCAGCAATTCCCCAAAATGGTAAGGCTACTGCTTGTCTTTGTTCTTCTACAACTTGGGTAATTAGATTAGATTTCATCGTAGCAAGTAATGCCTCTTTCACTTGCTGCTGTTCTGTTACGGATACTGTTAAACCTATTTTACGGCGTAGTTTTTCTATTTTACGGGCATCAGTACTGTATTCAGTTAGTTCATCTTCTGCCATTTTCAGGAGTCGTTCTAGCTGCGCCATAATTTATTACATCCGGTATTTCGATCGAGTTATTAAACTGAATAATTGTTAATTTTTATTGCTTATAATTTGGTATTTTATCGCCAAATATCAAACTCCGCGACAGAACCAAAAATCTCAAGTTGAATATGGGAAAAATAAATATAGTAGCAGTTATGCACTTACAAATTGAGTATAAACTGAAAAGGTAATATTTATGACTACAGTATCTAAAAGCACTTTGTCTCTATCTGCCCAAGAGCGATCGCTCATTCTCTGGTTTGATGAAATTGGGATTGCTGATATACCTGTCGTTGGTGGTAAAAATGCTTCATTAGGGGAAATGATTCAACAGCTAACACCCAAAGGCATTAACGTTCCCACAGGATTCGCCACTACTGCTTACGCTTATCGTCATTTCATTCAATCAGCGGGGTTAGAAGCAAAGCTACGCAAACTCTTTGCTGACTTGAATGTTGAAGATGTCAAAAATTTACGAGAACGCGGCAAAAAAGCGCGATCGCTCTTAATCCACACACCATTTCCTGTAGAATTGCGCTCGGCGATCGCCACAGCATACCATAGTCTCTGCGAACGATACCATGCAGATACAGATGTGGCAGTCCGTTCCAGCGCCACTGCTGAAGACCTTCCCGATGCTAGTTTTGCTGGACAGCAGGAAACTTACCTTAACGTTGTCGGTGTCGAAGGAGTTTTAGCAGCTTGTCATAAATGCTTTGCTTCTCTATTTACCGATCGCGCTATTTCTTATCGCCACACCAAGGGATTTGACCACTTTAGCATTGCTCTGGCTGTGGGCGTGCAAAAAATGGTGCGCTCTGACTTAGCAACCTCTGGGGTAATGTTCTCTATTGATACAGAAACAGGTTTTAAGGATGCGGCACTAATTACAGCCGCCTACGGTTTAGGTGAAAATGTTGTCCAGGGGTCTGTCAATCCCGATGAATATTATGTTTTTAAACCAACTTTAAAAGCTGGTTTCCGCCCAATTATCGATAAAAAATTGGGCAGCAAAGAACTGAAAATGATTTATGATGACGGCTCCAAATTTACGAAAAATGTTTCGGTTTCACCCAGCGAAAGAGGTAAATTCGCTCTGAGTGATGAAGAGATTTTACAACTAGCAAGTTGGGCATGTTTAATTGAAGACCATTATTCTCAAGTCCACGGCATTTTCACCCCAATGGATATCGAGTGGGCAAAAGATGGAATTACAAACCAACTTTTTATTGTGCAAGCGCGCCCCGAAACCGTCCAGTCACAGAAGACGGGAAATGTGTTGCGGAGTTATCGATTGGTATTGGGGAATAAGGAATCGGGAATCGGGAATGGGGAAAAATCTTTCCAATCCTTAATTCCCCTGGTTACGGGAAGTGCAATTGGGGAAGCAATTAGTCAGGGAAAAGCACGCCTAATTTTGGATGTTCAGAAACTAGAACAGTTCCAAGTCGGGGAAGTTTTGGTGACAGAGAGAACCGATCCCGATTGGGAACCAATTATGAAACGCGCTAGTGCAATTGTCACCAATTCTGGAGGTCGCACGTGTCATGCAGCAATAATTGCGCGAGAATTGGGTGTGCCTGCGATCGTGGGATGTGGCAATGCTACAGACATCTTGAAACCTGGTCAAGAGGTAACAATTTCTTGTGCTGAAGGTGAAGAAGGAAAAGTTTATCCAGGCTTATTACCTTTTGAAGTTAAAGAAGTCCCTTTAGAGAACTTACCCCGCACCCGCACTAAAATTTTAATGAATGTGGGTAATCCCCAAGAAGCATTGAGTTTATCGGCAATTCCCAACGATGGCGTAGGTTTAGCGCGGACAGAATTTATCATTGCTAACCAAATTCAAATTCATCCAATGGCCTTGATTCACTATGATTCGTTAAAAGATGAATTTGCCAAAGCTAAAATTGCTGATATTACCGCACTTTATAACGATAAACCCCAATATTTTGTAGATAAATTAGCTCAAGGCATTGGTAGAATTGCCGCAGCATTTTATCCCAAATCAGTGATAGTCCGAACCTCAGATTTCAAAAGTAATGAATATGCCAATTTATTAGGTGGACGACAGTTTGAACCCCATGAAGAAAACCCAATGTTAGGTTGGCGAGGGGCGGCGCGTTACTACGATGAAGGCTACAGAGAAGCTTTTGCCTTAGAATGTCATGCCCTCAAAAGGGTACGGGAAGAAATGGGTTTGACAAATGTCATCCCCATGATTCCCTTTTGTCGCACTCCTGACGAGGGGCGTTTGGTTTTAGCAGAGATGGCAAAAAATGGTTTAAAGCAAGGTGTTAACGACTTACAGGTTTATGTGATGTGTGAGTTGCCCAGTAATGTGATTCTGGCTGAGGAATTTGCTGAGGTATTTGATGGCTTCTCGATTGGTTCTAACGATCTAACTCAATTGACATTAGGGATAGATAGGGATTCGGCGTTAGTAGCGCGATTGTTTGATGAACGCAGTCCAGCTGTTAAGCGAATGGTAAAAATGGTCATAGAAACAGCGAAAAAATGCGATCGCAAAATCGGCATTTGTGGGCAAGCACCCAGCGACTATCCAGAATTTGCCCAGTTTTTGGTGGAACAGGGAATTGACTCGATTAGTCTAAATCCAGATTCGGTTTTAAAGACAATGCTGGAAGTGGCAAAAGTCGAGGGTAGTAATACTTCGGCTACGCTCAGTACAAGTTCGTCATTCGAGTAATTTATGCCAGCTAAAGACCGCTACCACCAGAACGTCAAAAATGCCCTAATCAAAGATGGCTGGACGATTACCGACGATCCATTTCATCTGAAGTGGGGAAAAAGGGATATGTATGTTGACCTGGGTGCAGAGAAATTAATTGCTGCTGAAAAGGAAGGACAGTGCATAGCCGTTGAGATTAAAACTTTTCGCAGTGTATCGGACATGACCGATCTCGAACACGCGCTAGGGCAGTATCTTGCATACCGCTCTGTGATGAGTAGAACCAATCCCGATCGCGTCCTCTATCTCGCCGTTCGTGACGAAGTATACGCCGATATCTTTGATGAGCCAATTGCTAAACTTTTGATAGAAGATTACAAAGTCCATATCGTTGTATTTCAGCTAGAGCAAGAGGTTATTTTCAGATGGATACCTTGGAGCAGTACAGGCAATTAATTAGGAATATTCTGATCGATCGTACAACGATCCCCTTCAGCATTGGCAATATCCAATTTGAGACAGTTTTCGACAGCGAACAAGACCGTTACTTGTTGATGATTTTGGGAAGAGAACCAGCCTATGATTTATCGCCTACTGTGACTCGTCGCGTTCATGGCTGTCTGATTCACATTGATATTATTGATGGCAAAATTTGGATTCAACGTGATGGCACTGAAGAGGGGGTAGCAACGGAATTGGTGAAAGCAGGTATACCAAAAGATCGGATTGTATTGGGATTTCGGTCTGAAGAACTGCGGAAAGATTCAGAATTTGCCATTGCATAGCCAACGGTAGTTAAACTTCTGGATAATTGCCCATAGTATAGCGATCGCTATATTTTGTTTGTTAATTGTCTACAAAACTTTTGACTGCTCAACCATAAGTATCTTAGTATTTTGCAGAATGGCAATTTATTTTAGCCAAAAGCAAGATGACAAATCTTTTGGAAACCGAACGCTTGATCTTTCGCAGTTGGATACCCGAAAGCGATGCTGAACAAGCGTTTGCAATTTACAGCGATCCTGAAGTTACGCACTTTCTTGGTAAATCTTCTCGCGTCACAAGCATTGAGTCACAGCGTCAGCGCTTGATTGAAGGTATCGAGCGAATGCACCAACGCAACAATGGTACTGGAGCCTGGGCAATTGTTGAAAAGGAAAGTACAACAATTGTGGGAACTATCCTTCTTAAACAATTGCCCGACAAAGATGGTTTACCCACTCAAGATTATGAAGTAGGCTGGGAATTGCGGCGAGCTTCTTGGGGTAAAGGGTATGCAACAGAAGCCGGACGAGTTATGCTCAATTACGGATTTAGTGTTTTGAACTTGCCAGTGATTTATGCCGTAGTGAAGCCAGAAAATCATGGTTCAATCCGTGTAACAAAACGATTGGGTATGAAACCAATAGGGCAGACAAACAAGTATTACGGTATTGAACTACTCCTGTTTCAACTAGATGCACCTGAAGAGTGGAAGGGGAATAGAGGAGCAGTTCTTGAGCAGAGGGCAGGGGGGCAAAGGAGTGGTGTTGAAAGACTCATTCACGAGTATTAAAGACTCGTCGGCGAGTATTAAAGACTCATTCACGAGTATCAAAGACTCATCGGCGAGTATCAAAGACTCGTCGGCGAGTATCAAAGACTCATTCACGAGTATCAAAGACTCGTCGGCGAGTATCAAAGACTCATTCACGAGTATTAAAGACTCGTCGGCGAGTATCAAAGACTCATTCCCTATTCCCCATGCCCAATGACAAATGACAAATGACAAATGACTAAAAAGTGGTTCCGAATTGGGATGGTGAGTGTATTTCTTTTCTCACTCGCCTTAAGGTTTTGGGGACTGGAGCGATTCAACACTCTGGTATTTGATGAAGTTTACTTTGCCAAATTTGGTAATAATTATCTTACGCATACGCCATTTTTTAATGCTCATCCGCCGCTAAGTCAATATATGATCGGCATCGGCATTTGGATTGGCAGTCACATTCCTTTTTGGCACGATACGGTTAATGGATTAACAGGATCATTGCGATCGCCTTGGACTTATCGTTGGTTCAATGCCCTTACAGGCTCATTTATTCCTGTAGTTGTGGCTGCGATCGCCTATCAGTTAAGTTATCGTCGTACCTTTGCAATACTTGCAGGATTATTCACAGCTTGTGATGGTATTTTTTTAGTTGAGTCTCGGTATGCTCTAAGTAATATTTATATCGTCATTTTTGGTTTGTTAGGGCACTGGTTTTTATTATTGGCATTAGATAACCAAAATCGGCGACGTTCTTTTTGGTTAGTTTTAGCTGGCATTGGTTTTGGTGCCTCAGTTGGTACTAAGTGGAATGGTTTATGGTTTTTATCAGGTGCTTATCTCATTTGGATAGTAGCTTGGATAATTTATTTGATACATTCTTTCTCTAACTCTAAATTCTTTTTTAAATCCCCCTCATTAGAGCAGGAGGCAGGAGGCAGGAGGCAGGAGGCAGAAGGTAGGAGGCAGGAGTTAGGAGTTAGGAGTCAGCAGGTAGAAGGCAGGAGTCAAGAGGCAGGAGTTTCTACTTATTCTCCCTCATCCCCCTTATCTATATCATCTCAGACACCACTACAAAATTTAACTCAGCTAAATATTTTTCAAATGCTGTTTTATCTAGGAATTATCCCAGCTTTTATCTACAGCATCATCTGGATTCCTCACCTTCAACTAGATAAAACTTATGGATTTATTGCAGTACATCAGCAAATTTTGAAGTTTCATTTACATCTAGGTGGTAATAGCCCTAACGTACATCCTTACTGTGCTGCTTGGTATAAATGGCCTTTGATGACTCGACCAATGGCATATTATTATCAAACGGCTGAAAGTATTAGCGAACCCTTACCTGTGATGGGGCCGCCTTTACCTGCTGGTGCTGGACAAGTTATTTATGATGTCCATGCAATGGGCAATCCATTTTTGTGGTGGTTTGGTGTTGCTGCTATGTTGTTTTTAGTAGGGATGCTGGTGTCACAAGCGGTAATTCCTTGGGTGAAAGAAAAGCGTTTTTCTATGCCTGCAACTCTGAGTGTTGATACTTGGATTGCTTTGTATTTAGTTATAAATTATGCTGCGAACTTATTACCTTGGGTAAAAGTGACAAGATGTGTTTTTATTTACCACTATATGTGTGCAGTGGTGTTTGTATTTTTAGCGATCGCCTGGTTTGTCGATCGGTGTCTTTGGAGTTATTATCAACAACTCCGGGCGCTAGGTGTCACCATTACTTTTATCATTCTGGCTGCTTTTATTTTCTGGATGCCCATTTATTTGGGTTTACCCCTTTCTCCTAACGGTTACAAGCTGCGAATGTGGTTCAACTCTTGGATTTGATTGAAGAGCATGGGGCATGAGGCATGGGGTATTGAAATAATAACTCCTAACTTATTTCTCAACTTAACATAGCTATAGATATACAGAATTGTTTAATCACATGGTTTTCATATTTCTTATCGCTATGTAACTTTAGTCACTGTTAGACTTTTCAAAGCACAAGCAGATAAAACTAAGGCTGCAAAACGCAACACTAGGGCATGGGAAATTAGATACTAAGTAAAAATGGTGAATGGAAAATTATAAAATTTTTACATTCATCATTCTGCATTATTATAGATACTCTAGTTTTGATGCTCCCGGACAACACAGGAGGATCGTCATGGAAATGAACTTACAATTGCCAGGTATTAATTTAATTAGCTTGAAAGAGGCTCCGATTCATATTTCTAGCCAAATTCAGCCTCATGGTGTCCTGTTAGTCTTGGAGGAGCCTGAGCTAAAAATATTACAAGTTAGCACTAATACGCTAAAGATTTTCGGAATTGCTCCCGAAAATATGTTACATAAACAACTAGAAGATTTACTAGATCCCTTTCAAATAGAGAGAATTAAAACAGGGCTATCCGGGGAAAATCTTGATTTTATTAATCCCACCAAAGTTTGGGTGCGAAAAAAAGGTGATGAATACGTAGTATTTGATGCAGTATTTCATCGCAATACAGAAGGATTTTTAATCTTGGAGTTAGAACCTGCTCTTACTCAAGAAAATATCCCATTTTTAAGCTTTTATCATCTAGCTAGAGCATCTATCAACCAACTAGAAAAAACAGCAAATCTCCGGGACTTTTGTCAAGTTATCGTTCAAGAAGTTCGGAAAATAACGGAATTTGACAGGGTAATGTTATATAAATTCGATGATGATGGGCATGGTTCCGTTGTCGCTGAAGAAAAACTAGAAAGCTTAGAACCATATTTAGGGCTGCATTATCCAGAGTCAGATATTCCCAAACCAGCGAGAAAGTTATTTGCTGCTAATTCGATCAGAATTATCCCGGATGCTTATTCCCAGCCAGTCAAGCTGTTTCCTGTGAATAATCCAATTAGCGATCGCCCCATTAATTTAACCAACTCCATTCTCAGAAGTGCTGCTTCCTGCCATACAGAGTACTTGCATAATATGGGTGTTGGTGCTTCGCTGACGATCTCTTTAATTAAAGACCAAAAACTCTGGGGACTGATTGCTTGTCATCATCAATCTCCTAAACATGTTTCCTACGAATTGCGTAAAGCTTGTGAATTTTTGGGACGAGTCATATTTGCAGAAATCTCAGCTAGAGAAGAGACAGAAGACTACTATCACCGGATAAATCTGACACACCTTCAATCAATCTTGATTGAATACATGTCTCAAGAAGAAAACTTCATTGATGGTTTAGTTAAAAACCCTCAACATCTTTTAGATTTGGCCAGCGCTCAAGGTGCAGCCGTTTGTTTTGGGGGAAATTGTACGGTAGTTGGTGAAACCCCTAGAGAAGAAGACCTGAATTTTTTAGTCCAATGGCTGAAAAATAATGTTGAAGAAGAAGTTTTCTATACAGATTCTTTGCCACAGATTTATCCAGATGCCGAAAGTTTTAAAAATGTCGCCAGTGGTTTATTAGCTATTCCCATCGCCAAGCGAAATTATGTTTTGTGGTTCCGACCAGAAGTAATTCAAACTGTAAATTGGGGTGGCGATCCTAATAAGGCGTTTGAAGTTAACCAGTCAGAAGGAAATGTCCGTCTGTGCCCGCGCAAATCATTTGAACTGTGGAAAGAGACGGTTCGCTTAACATCTTTACCTTGGAAAGATGTAGAAGTAAAAGCAGCATTAGAATTGCGGAAAGCAATTGTTAATATTGTGCTGCGTCAAGCCGATGAACTAGCCCAGTTAGCCCAGGATTTAGAACGTTCTAACGCCGAACTGAAAAAGTTTGCTTACGTCGCCTCTCATGACTTGCAAGAACCACTCAATCAAGTTGTGAATTACGTGCAACTGTTGGAGATGCGCTATAGCGAAGAACTTGACGAAGATGCTCAGGAGTTTATTAGTTACGCTGTGCAGGGAGTTAGCCTGATGCAGACGTTAATTGATGACGTGCTGGCATACTCGAAAGTCGATATGCAAGCGATCGCATTTCAAATGACCGAGGTAGAGAAAGCCTTAAGTCGGGCGTTGGGCAATTTGCGTCAACGCATTAATGAAACTGGCGCTATTATCACCCACGATCCCTTACCCGTAGTTATGGCTGACAGCACCCAACTGATGCAGCTATTCCAAAACCTCATCGGTAACGCGATTAAATTCCACAGTGACCAGCCCCCACAAATTCATCTGGGAGCAGAAAGGATAGAAGATGCATGGCTCTTCTCAGTTCGGGATAATGGTATTGGCATTGATCCGAAATTTAGCGATCGCATTTTCGTAATTTTTCAGCGCTTACACACGCGGGATGAATATACTGGTACAGGTATGGGTTTAGCCATCTGTAAGAAGATTGTCGAATGTCACCGGGGGCGGATCTGGGTAGAGTCAGAACTAGGTGAAGGCGCAACCTTCTACTTTACGATTCCAGTTGGAGGACGCGAACTTGAGCGTAGAAACGGGAGAAAGACACAAAACCATCTTTTTGGTCGAGGACAATAAAGCTGACATTCGCTTAATCCAAGAAGCGTTGAAAAATAGTTCAGTGCCTTACCAAGTGGTAACGGTCAGGGATGGCATAGATGCTATGGCTTATTTACGCCAAGAAGGTGAATATGCTGATGCATCACGCCCTGACCTCATTCTATTAGATTTGAATTTGCCTAAAAAAGATGGTCGAGAAGTGCTGGCGGAAATTAAAGCTGACCCAGTGCTAAAACGCATTCCAGTTGTTGTGCTAACAACCTCAAAAAATGAGGATGATATTTTTCACAGCTACGATTTACATGTGAATTGCTATATCACTAAATCTCGCAACCTCAACCAATTATTTCAAATCGTCAAGAGTATTGAAGATTTTTGGCTCTCTACTGTGACGCTACCATCGGAGTGAGGCGGGGAGCAGGGGAGCAGCACTTCTCTACGAGACGCTGCGCGAACGGCTACGCTCAGTGACCAGAAAGCAGGGGAGCAGGGGGAGAATAACTAATAACTAATGACAAATGACAAATGACAAATGACAAGATAGAGCAGCAATAGGGGGTGAAACCTGAAGATTATGGTTGTGAGCTACTCAGTAAAAATCTTGTTAATTGAGGATAACCTAGCTTCTGCTAGGTTGTTACAAGAGTTTCTGACACAAGCCCAGTCCCAAGAGTTTACTCTGGTTCATGTAACGCGATTGGGGGAAGCACTTCAGGAACTAAGTAAATGTAATTATGATGTTATTTTATTAGATTTAACTCTACCTGACAGCCAAGGATTGTCATCTCTACCTCCTCTGATTGGTCAAGCGCCAAGCATACCAATTGTTGTTCTAACAAATACAAATGATGAAGAACTGGCAATTGAAGCAGTACGACAGGGCGCGCAAGATTATCTAGTCAAGCGCCAGGTAAATGTAGATGTGTTGGTTCGCTCTTTGCGTTATGCGATCGAGCGCAAGCAGGTTTTAGAATCATTACGCACTGTTAATGAAACATTACAAACTAGGGTTGAAGAACGAACTGCGGAACTCGTAAAAGCCAATGAACTCAACCAGTTCAAATCTGAATTTGTCTCAATGCTCTCCCATGACATCCGCAATCCGCTAAATACTATTCTCTTGGCTGCTGGATTGCTACAAAATCAGGATGAAAGATTAACTAAAGAGAAAAAACAAAATCATTTGCAAATGATTCGCTCGGCAATTAAAAACATGGCGCAGCTATTGGATGAAGTTACATTCATCGGCAAAGCTGATTCTGGCAGGCTTGGTTTTGAAGTTATCTGCTTAGATTTAGAAGCCTTTTGTCGCCAAATGGTCGATGAAGTGCGATTGATTGCAAATGATAAGCATCTGACTTTAGTGTTCGCCAGTTTTGGGCAATTAGATGAAGCTTTATGGGATGAAAGCTTACTACGGCACATTTTGGGCAATTTACTTAGCAATGCTATTAAGTATTCACTACCGGGCGGTATGGTGCGCTTTGAACTAATTGGTCAGGAAAAAGCGGTAATTTTCCGAGTTCAAGATTGGGGAATTGGCATTCCTCAAGAAAACCAAAAACGATTGTTTCAGCCTTTCCGACGTGCGGACAATGTGGGAAACATCCCTGGTACTGGCTTGGGGCTAGCGATCGCTAAAAAATGTGTCGATGCACATGGGGGCGAAATTGTAGTTAATAGCCAAGTTGGAGTAGGTACAACCTTTACCGTCACCCTTCCTTTACTAGAAGTTTAAGCGGTTACAGCAATTTTCATATATAGGGAATACAGTTCATTATTGAGGCACAATATATTTATTTGTGCCTTTACGTATGCGAGCTTTCAAACGAATTTTCATTCGTGGTAATGGCGACTTTGCGATCACTTTTTTCTCTGCTCAGAAGAAATTTATATTTACAAAAAATTTACTAAAATTTAACGGCTATTTTCGGAATTCACAAATTGGATTTGTAGCCTAATATAGGCTTACAAAAGGAATGTTTAAAAACTGTTGTCAAACATATTACTTAACTCAATTATTTCTTGCATAAAATAAAAAACAAATCGTAATAAGTATTACATCTGCAAAAAAATTAGCTTTTGCAATATCTCTAGAAGTAGGATATTGCAAAATTCTGCATCGTTTAGAAAACATTTGTGTGTCCACAAATCTAGTTAATTATACGTGTATGTCGGACTGTCAAAGTAAAATTGAAACAAGATACATAAAAGTAACTAACAGCAAGTATTTAACATCATTTCAACGGAAATTACTGTTAGCAAGTTTGGAAAAAACTTTACCCGAATCTTACCAACAACGTATTGAAATCATGTTGTTGGCAGATGAGGGAAAAACCCAAACTCAAATTTGTCAAATTTTGGGGTGTTGTCCAGCAACAGTAAGGCATTGGATGCACATAGCCCGAACAGGGATGGCGCACCAATGGCAAGATTGCCCCATTGGTCGCCCGAAGGCAATAAATGACGAGTATTTAGAACGTTTGAAAGAACTAATTAAAAGTAGTCCCCGCGATCATGGGTATTCTTTTAGGCGATGGACAACAAACTGGCTAGGGAAACATCTAGCGAAAGAATTTGGGATTGAGGTGAGCGATCGCCATATCAAGCGACTGCTCAAACAGATGGGATTATCCACAGTACCAAAATCCAGCAATTCTGAACAAAACAGCACTGAACAGGCTCAAGGTTCCAAAATTTTGATTAGTGACTTGAAATCGGCAGTTATTCCTGATAATCCCGAATTTTTACCTATTAACTTTGCAAAATTAGCAAAAGATGTAGACATTCATGGCGCAAGATATGTCCGCTCAGTTAGTAACTCTACAACAGTTCAACAAAATTCTGGGGCATTCTCTTTCGACAGATGAATTTCAACACTATCTTCAACAAGTTAAATTTATCAACCCGAAAGTCGGCAAATTCTGGCAAGGAACTGATGTTCAACCAGGAATCTATATTGCGATCGCAGCTCCTAATACCAAAGAAACAATCCTGCGCTCCATCGACCTAATGATTACTCTCAAGCGCCATATGCGTCCCGGCACTCAACTGTTTCTCCACACAAGAGAAGGGCAAGTCCACCTACTTATCCCAGAACTAGAAGGCGTTACACTATTACCTAATTCTGCGATCGCCTGGTAAAGTAACTAATAAATTAAAGTTTTTAGCTGTAAGTAATTCTACCTTAATCGGTGGTTGTTCTAACTGATTACATAATCCCTGTTCAATTAAATAATCGACAATATATGATAGTTTAAGACAAATGTCATAATTTTTAAATTTATCAACCAATTTTGATGTAGAGAAAATTGTGGTAGTTAAGTTACTACCACAACCTGTTTTTGCAAGGATTATTAAAACTAGTACCGCACCTTGGAAATAAATCATCCATTCCAAAGTAATCAAATATCTGCGGTATATAAATTACAAATTACGCCCAGCAGTACTAACCCAGTAGATAGCCGCCTAATAAAATTATCGCATCTCTCACATCTGTTGCTACTCCACTACCCGTAATGTTTTTCTGTTCTTCTTCAGACAGTTCTGAGAGTGAGTTTTGTTCTAAAACTTGTTTTCGTCTTGCAGATGCATTCACAACAGCTTCTTCAATCAAGTTCGTAATTTCAATTTGACTTGTGAGATATTTGTGATGAATGTTCATTGACATGATATTCTTCTTAAATTACTTAAATAAACTTTGTAGCTTTGTTTAGCCAACAGTCGGTGTCGCCACCTTAACTAGTAGTTCAGAGGGATTGTAGTTATCTGTAATAACTTGTGGACAACGCATACAAGCTGCCTTACGTTCTTGTTGCCACCACTGACAATCTCGGCGTATGGAACAAGGTGGTAAATCCTCTACTACCTTTGGCAAGTTTTCTACAATTCGCATTGCCAGACGACAATCTTTACCATCAAAATGTTGACAACCCTTAGTTGCACAGGGTGCAGCCGTCCGAAAAATTTCAGTGGGTGTTACTGGACTAGCCTTTGCTATTAGTTCATCTGTGACAGGTTGGGGGTGCTTAAGATAAGCTACGCGGGGTTCTGTGACTGTGCCACCAACGACGCCGAAAACAACACTGTCTTGCCATTCTGGTCTTGCGCTAGGGCAAAGTGTAGTCTTTTCAGTAGCGATGTCTTCCATAAATTGAACCTATAGTGAATTGTATTTTTAAGCTGATGGAGATTGACAGCTAATTTTGGGTCGGACTCTTCTCCATCAACCTAAATAAGCAAATTAAATGTCCAAGAGTTTAATACTGATTGGTCATTTCAAAGACTTGTGCTTTCAGATCAAGAGATCAAGTTCTGGTCTTGTGCAATTAGTCCACAAATAATCGGTTTTATCACAAGAATATCATTAGTCGGTTTTACACTAATATCACCTGCAATGGTTGGATTCAATGTTGTAACCGTTGTAAAACTACCTGCAACGTTTGCCATTTCTTCATCAGACAGAGTTAGCAAAGCATCTTCTGAATCCTGATTTGGGTTTCGTCGTACTAGTGCATTGCTAACAGCATTATCAATCAGATTGCTAATGTCCAATTGAAAATCTGAATTCTTTTTATTCCTTTTCATTGTGATTTTCCTCTGAATATATAACTAGATATAGGCGGAATCACTAAGGACTGCAATTACCTAATCTGTATACATTTTAAGCATAGTAATAATGATTTAATTATGTTTTGAAAATTTATAAGTAGATATAAATAAACCTTTTATGTCACTAAACAATAACTTGAAAGTTTTACTTATAACTATTTATTGATAAAGTTTATATCTCTATCAATCACTTCAACCGCAGAGTTCTGGCTATTAATAAAACATTTATGTCCCAAAAAATTTTCTAATCTTGGGCAATGTTTAATAAAAAGATAATAAGCAATACTTAAGTAATATTAACAAATATTTATAAGGCTGCTCAATAAAACTTCAAATTCAAAATTGGGAAATAGAGTTGGTATTATAAACATCTCTATTCTGTAGTTTTCACTCTTTCAAACAAAGCCCGATAAATAGGTTCACCTTTTTTTTGCGTACCTATTTCCCTTTCTGTGGAGACTGGTAAGGGGTTTTCAGCCAACCATTCTTCTGTACCAACTTTCTGAAAAGCTGAATTAGCTGCAAAGCGATCGCGCATTTCCACAGCCACAAATTCCATATCTGATTGCAAAAATACCAACCCTCCAACCGCAAGATACTTAGCTAAGTCTGCCACTAGTTCTGGTTGGACTACACGACGTTTAGCGTGGCGGGTTTTAAACCAAGGATCGGGAAATTGAATAGTGACGCGTTGTAAACTTTCTGGAGGCAGGGAAGATAAAAGTGAGTGCAATGAGTTATTCACGTTGCAAAATAAATAGTGCAGGTTTGTTAAACCTAATTCAGAACGTAACTTATTCGCCTCCACCACCAGCGGTTCTCGAATTTCCAAGCCGAGAAAATTCCAGTTAGATTCTATCTTGGCCATATTCAACAAAAACAGTCCCTTAGCGCAGCCAATATCTAAATGTAGTGGTTGATTTGGCTTTGCATAAATTTCTTCCAAGTCTTGGGGACTTGCTGGTGTTTGATACTTTTTACCAAGTGGATTAACATGCTGGCGGACTCGGACTGCTGCCAAAATTTTTCTCCTTTACGTGAAAATATCCTGTAATCAAATTTCAGGTTATATCAATTTAAAAAATGTTTGCGACCAGATGCCCACGCTTACTGACGCACACCCTCCCCAAAGCCTTGTAGAGGGTTGGGTAAGGTCTTATCTATGTATTGCATTCTTTTTTCAAATTGGTATTACAAGGAAGTCTAGCAAAAGTATGCCAAAAATTACCGGTCTATGATTCGATTGCCTACCCAGCAGCAAGTTAGTACAGCAGTCTCAGTCAAATACATGATCCTTGCACTGTTTTTTTAGGTTTTCGAGAAATTTATATTTTGGAAGTCCCTCATTTTGCATTAATCTCTAGAATTAAAATGCCTTAACACATTTGCTTTAGTCGTGGAGGGAGGAAGTTTAAACAGTGGATATTTTAGATTTGTTTTACAAGGGTGGGCCAGCTATGTGGCCTTTACTCATTCTGTCGATTCTGGCTTTGAGTGTCATTTTCGAGCGTTTGTGGTTCTGGTTGCGAATTTTGACTCAGGAAAAGCAAATAGTCGATCGCGTCTTGGATGCTGCCCAGGATAATTGGGAAGTAGCTGCGGACATGGCTAGACTTGCAAGCCATCAGCCTGTCGGGCGTTTTCTCTACGCCCCTCTACGTTTTGCCAAAACTGATGCGGAAACTTTTCGACTAGCACTGGAGGCTACAGCAGAAGACGAATTAGCTGGGATGCGTAGGGGCGAAAAACTTTTAGAAGCGGTGATTGCTCTAGCGCCGTTGCTAGGATTGTTGGGTACAGTTTTGGGTTTAATCCACTCTCTGCGCTCAATTCGGATTGGCGATTTGGGAACTGAATCTACCGCTGGGGTGACTACTGGTATTGGTGAATCCTTAATTAGTACGGCAAGTGGGCTAATAGTTGCCATCATTAGTTTGGTATTTTACCGTCTATTTCAAAGTTTTGTAGTCAACCAAGTCAAAGTTTTTCGGAAGGCAGGGAATGAGATGGAATTGCTCTATCGCCAGTCTCCTCCTGACTTTAGCAATAGGACATCAGCAATTGTGCCAGAAAATTTCACTCCACCCCGCAAGCCAGGAAAGACTAGAGTTTCTGAACCTCCTGAACCCCCGAATACACCTAATTAATAGTCAATAATTCAACCCCCAAACCAGGTTTGTGAATGAGACATGAAAGTTAATCTACATACTCCAATTGAAGAAGTCCAAATTCAAATCATCCCTTTAATTGATGTCGTTTTTTGTATCCTGACATTTTTTTTATTAGCGGCTTTACAATTTACACGGCAACAGGCAATAAATGTTGATTTGCCTAAAGCCAGCCCCAGTACAGTCTCGGGAATAACGTCACAAAGTGGAAGTGTGATTGTTACCATCGATGCTGTGGGCAATACTTACATAGAAAAACAGCCTGTAAAACAGGAAGATTTGAGACAGAGTTTAAAACAGTATCTCCAAGCAAACCCTAATGCTGTTGTTGTGCTGAATGCTTCGCGCACAGCAACTTACAATGATGTGATTGAGACATTAGATTTGCTACGACAAGTAGGGGGCGATCGCGTTTCTTTAGGAATTATTCCTGGCCCATCTCAACCATCCATAAACTCGCCTAACCAGCCTGCTGTCCCTTCTTTCCCAATCAACCCTGGAACTGGTGCAGTACCAGGAATCAATCCCGAAGGGAATATTACCCCAAAATTCCCCTTAGCACCTAATTCTGTGCCCTTTCCTAGCATCACTCAGCCTCCAGCTGGACAAGGCATCAGTCCTATCAATCCTGGCATTTCTCCCGTGGTTCCTAACTCACCAGCGCCTCAAGCGCCTGTAGCACCCAAACAAACCCAACCTCCTCTTAAAAGATGAGATAGGGAAAGGGGAATTGGGCATGGGGCATGGGGCATTGGGCATTGGGAAAGAGGAGGCTGGAGGCAGAAGTTCTACAATGTTTGAATTTTGAATTTTGAATTTTGAATTTTGAATTGATTTCTCCCCTGCTCCCCTGCTCCCCACTCCTTCTTCTCCCTTGTCCCCTTGTCCCCCATTCATCACCTCCCCTGCAAGCCTTTTCCCAAACCTAAAGATATCTAGAATAAATTTCAGCTAGATAAAAAAAAACTGCTAATTTACAAATAATTGGTTGAGCTTTAAAGATTTTTCCACCTATAGACTGAGCAATTTATCACCAATTACCATCCACATTTCATACCAAATTGGGGAAGGATGTCTAAATAGGTTAACAGATTGAAAAGCGCTTATATTAAGCGTACTTCAGTGTGTCTGAATTAGGAATTACAAACTACTAATTAGTATCAGGGGTTGTGGCATGAACATCGTGACGCTTTTAATTGTTTGGGTCGTAACAGCTATCAGCTTGTTGATAATTAGTAAGTTGCCTTTGGGAGTTGAAATTGATACTCCTGGGAAAGCGTTTCTTTCTGCCGCAGTGCTTGGTATCGTGACAGCAATAGTCAGACCAATTTTAAGCCTCATTTTTGCAGTACCAAATCTACTCACATTAGACTTATTATCTGGCATTTTCACATTTATGATTGCCGTGGTTTGTTTTAGTATTGCTGCTTGGTTAGTAGAAGGCTTTCGCTTGCGTTACGGGATTTGGAGTGCTGTTATTGGGGCATTTACGCTGACTATAATTAACAGCTTAATCTACAAAATCTTGGGCGTTTAAAGTTAAGAGTTAGGAGTTAGGAGTTATTAACAATTCCTCACTCATAACTCCTAACTCATCACTGCCAGATTCTAACTATTCGTTGGAACTTGGGGGAGCAACTGGGGTAGTTGATTGTTGTTTACGTTGCTCGCGTTTTTTGCGATCGGCTGAGAGTATATCTGCCATCACTACTAACGCTTGCGCCATTTTGTCTAGATTAGAACGGTATAACTCCAAATCCTTGTTGAGTTTGTCATCGGAGAGGTGCAAGCCAGCAGCGATCGCTTTTAGCGCCTCAGTGAGTTGCTTTTCGTCTTTGACTAATTCGGGATCTGACTGTTCTAATAACGAAAATACACCAATTGCGAACAAACGGTTGTATTTAAAGTTAGGATTATTGGCGATCGCTTGTAGGGTTGCTTGCAAGTCAGCATCTCTATCTAAGTGAGTAGTTTGGCCTAGCCACCCAATTAAATCTTTAACTGGCAAACCTTTAGCTACAGCTTGCAATCTCTGGGCATCCTGTCGATATTGTTGCGGATCTGTTTCTATAGCCTGACATAAGGCGTTAAAAATTGATTCTTGATCCCGTTCTGGTTGATAGCCTTCCATGAAGCGGTCAAAAGTAGTGACGACACCCAAGGCATAAATTGGATTGTAGCTAAAATCGATATTTACTGACAGCAGATGCATTTCCACCATCAATTCTTCTACTACCCGACGATAAATAGTGTTGATCGGACGGGTGTGAAGATTATAGAAAGTTCGCTTTGTATCAGAGACTGTACGGACGTTATTCACAAAGAAAAAAGAAATGTTAAGGGCGACGTATCTTTATTTTCTCGCTTAAAGGCTACTTTGCCAAGTTGAGCTTTTAGCGGGTAACGGTTTCATTTACAATATATACACATTAGAAGTATTTTATAAGCTGATAGCTACAGGAGATCAGACCTTTTCTCCTAAAAAATTAGCCGAAAATTATTATCCTTAATGATTTATTTATTGTACTTATGAACTTCTCGCCACAGTTAATTGCTTTAGGTGAGTACCTAGCTGGTGAATTTGATAATCGGGAACAAGCCATAGCAGAACCAGTTTGGTATGTCCACCTCCGTCTGTGGCAAAGACCAGTTAATCTGTTCCTAGAAGATAGCATCACCTTATTTGCTGAACAGGCTAACGTTAATACCTTAGATCAACCTTATCGCCAACGAATTATCCGGTTGCGTCAAAGCAGCGACTCTGACGCAACGGTGGAAGTTCAATATTATATGCCTCAAGATCCAGGTGGATTAAAAGGCGCAGGTGATAATCCTGCTCTATTAAACACACTGACATCCGAACAATTAGATTTACTACCAGGTTGTATCCTAACAGTTACTCAGGAGAAACTAGCTGGCGATCGCTATAAGTTTACCGCTACCCCACTTCCAGAGACTCGTTGTAGCTTTACTTATCTTGGCAATAGCATCCATGTTTCTTTAGGTTTTGCAGCTACAGCGACAGAATTTCACAGCTACGACAAAGGAATTGATCCCGCAACTGGAAAAGCAACCTGGGGAGCGATTATGGGGCCTTATCGCTACACCAAGCGAAATCAGTATTTAATAAGATAAAGTTATGAATTATGAGTTATGAGTTATGAATTTTGAATTAACTCCTCACTCCTCACTCCTCACTCCTCACTCCTAACTGTTTTTTAGCTAGCAATGCTGCGAGGTACACCTTCTAAAGCTTCCTCTTCTGTTTCAAAGATTTCAAAAACAGTATCCATCATCGTCACTTCAAACACGAGTTTGGCTTCTGGATGTACATTACAGATGCGGAAACTGCCCTTGACTTTATCAGCATCACGCATTCCAGCTACCAAAGATGTAAGACCAGAACTATCAATAAAATTTACTTGAGCCAGATTTACAACCACATGGCGACTGAGTTTGGAAATACACTCTTGTAACTTCAGGCGAAATTGCCAAGCAGTGGTGATATCCAGACGGCCTGATGGTGTCAAGACGATAACCGTGTTTCCGTCTTGGGTTGTATAAGTTTTTTGGTCTATATGAATCACTAAAGCCCTCCCCGTGGCATTCCTTTTAAGATTAACTGGTGACAGAATTTTCTAATGCTGTCACTTGAGATTAACAAGCTATAGCTAAATTTGTCACCTTTTTCGGCTAAGTGCTTAACTTTAGTAGTTATAACTCACCAAAATAGTGGAGAATAGGGCATTGGGAATAGGGCATGGGGCATGGGACATAGGGAGATGAGAAAGGTGGGGGAGATAAGGAAGTGAGGGATAAAGAATTAATAACCAATGCCCAATGCCCAATTAATGTGGTGTCCAGTTGCTCCAATCTTGAGGTTTAAGGAAGGTTTCATACAACTCGGCTTCAGGGGAATTGGGTTCCGGTTGATAGCCATATTCCCAGCGCACTAAAGGAGGTAGGGACATGAGAATTGATTCGGTGCGTCCATTGGTTTGCAGACCAAAAATAGTACCTCTGTCATAAACCAAGTTAAATTCTACATACCGTCCTCGGCGGTAGAGTTGAAAATTCCGTTGGCGATCGCCATACTCTATCCCATGTCGCCGTTCTACAATTGGTACGTAAGCTGGTAAAAATGCTCTGCCACAGCCTTGTACAAAGCCAAACAAATCTTCCCAATTACGGGTTGCTGGTGTTCCCACCTGGTTGCTATAAATGGCAGCTTCCCCACTGGGATTTGGGCCGCGGTATAAAGCACCTTGGCCATCTTGGTAATCAAAAAATAGACCACCGACACCCCGTGTCTCATCACGATGCTTGAGATAGAAATATTCATCACACCAGCGCTTAAACACCGGGTAATACTCTGGGTGGTGTTGGTCGCAAGCTTGCTTTAATGTTTTGTGTAAATGTGCCGCATCTTCAGCAAAGGGGTAATAAGGTGTCAAGTCTAGACCGCCACCAAACCACCACACTGGCCCCGCTTCAAAGTAGCGATAATTGAGATGAACTGTGGGCACATAAGGATTGCGAGGATGTAATACCATTGAAGTCCCTGTGGCATAAAAGCCATGCCCTGCGGCTTCTGGGCGTTGGGTTAAAATTGAAGGTGGCAAATGGGAACCCTGAACTTCAGAAAAGTTTACACCGGCTTGTTCAAATATTGCACCATCTCGCAGTACGCGCGATCGCCCTCCCCCTCCTTCTGGGCGTTCCCAACTATCTTCATTAAATTTAGCCACACCATCTAGTTTCGCTAATGATTCGGTAATTTCGTCTTGCAGTTGTTTCATAAACTGACTGACCCTAGTCTGGGCATCAGGTGCTGGCAAAGACTTTGATGATTCTGCTTCTACAGTTGGTGTTTGCGAGTTGGTCAACATAGATTCCCGAACCTAAATTACAATTTCCAGAAAGCCACAAATTTTTCATTTTAAAATTTGAGGGAAACAAGCGCCAACAATCTAGCTTTATTTGCCCAACCCGCTTTTTTCTTCCTGGGTTAGGCATTTATCCGATTGATGGGCATCACTAGAGTTATTTTCCCTCAAATGCGTATAGGCTTGTATATTGAATTAATTTTTTTTGAAATTCTGAATTGGAATATTCTGGTATAAAGACTAAATTTTAGTCTTAAGCTTGAGGTATCTAGGACTTACGCATCGTACATAAGTACTAAACACAATTTGGGTATTTTAGCCATGTTTTGCATCCAGCGATCGCAAATGTCGGAATAAATCAGGGTTATCTGAAGCCTCTGAAAAGACTAAATACCGTAGTACACGTTTTGGTTGATTTGTATAGTGCGTAAGTCCTAGTATCAAGGATTTGACTGGTCTACTCAGAACTTTGCCATATTGCTGATGTCGGCTGTTAGGGTCTTTACCAAATCGAGGCTTGCTATGTTTAGGACATTTTTGAGAAAGTTTTAATTTAGCAATTGCTCGTAGTTGCACACCATACCAGATTTCCCAGAAAGTATCTAGGGAGGAGGATTAGGAAAATGCAAGGTTGGTTATCCAAATTCATCCACCGCAAACGTCGTCGGTTTTGCGCTTCTCTGGTGTGGACATATCGAGAGATTAGTTCTGCTTCTGTAGATGAACTGTGGCAAAAAGTGGTTGACTTAACAGATGTTTCTTGGCATCCACAACTTAAGAGTACTAATGTTCCCCACGGATTAGTACCCAAACCAGGATTAATTTTTCAAGCTGTAACACGCTTTTCGCCGATTCCCATCAGAATTTTTGTGGAACGCGTCAATCCCAGAGAGATGCTGAGTATCCGAGTGATGGCGATTCCTGGAATAGAGGAACGAGTAACTTACCAAGTAGAGTCAACGGTTTGTGGTACTTGTTTATCTTATTCTGTAACGTTACGGGGTTGGTTATCACCTCTGATTTGGTCTTTATCCCGTCCTTATGCAGACAGAGTTGCACGTTCTTTAGTCGAGGCAGTAGAAAAGACGGCATTACCAGCGGTATCTGGTAATAAAAAATCCCTTAATGACAGTTGTTTTGATTTTTAGGTAGTGAGGATTGGGGAAGAAGCAAGGGAGTAGAGAAGCAGGGGGCAGGGAGATGAGGGGACAAGAGGACAAGGAGATAAACAAAACTCCTAACCTAACTCCTAACTCAGCACGGGCTAAACCTTAGCTTTCCGCTAACAGCACAGGCTAAACGCCCTGCTTTCGCTAACAGCACTCAGCACTCCCAATGCCTAATGCCCAAAGAAAGTTAAGATTCTATTAGGTAATAATGCAATTTGCTAAGTTTTATCACGGCAGTAACAGTGATAACACTAAGCTGACCTTACTTAAGAAGGCATCCAGTTAATAGCTAAGATGTTCCCCACAAGTGTATTTATTCATTTTGAATTTTGAATTTTTATGTACGATGTCCTCGATTCCCGCTCTGTCTTAGAAATTTTGCGACCAGTGGAAGACCCAGAACTCCGCAAAAGTCTGGTAGAACTGAATATGATTCGCAACGTAAAAATTGACGGTGGTAAGGTTAGTTTCACTTTAGTGTTAACCACCCCTGCCTGTCCTTTACGTGAATTTATTGTCGAAGACTGTCAGAAAGCTGTCAAAAAACTTCCAGGCGTGACAGATGTCAGCATAGAAGTGACGGCAGAAACACCACAACAAAAAAGTTTACCCGATCGCACTGGCATTTCTGGAGTCAAAAATATCATTGCTGTATCCAGCGGTAAAGGTGGCGTTGGTAAAAGTACCGTGGCGGTAAATGTTGCAGTGGCTCTAGCCCAAACTGGGGCGAAAGTCGGCTTGCTAGATGCTGATATTTACGGGCCCAATGACCCAACCATGCTGGGTTTGTCTGATGCTCAAATTACTGTGCGTTCTACTGAAACAGGTGAAATCCTGGAACCTGCTTTTAATCACGGCGTCAAATTAGTTTCAATGGGCTTTTTGATTGACCGAGATCAACCAGTAATTTGGCGGGGGCCTATGCTCAATGGTGTAATTCGCCAGTTTCTCTATCAAGTGCAATGGGGTGAACTGGACTATTTGATTGTAGATATGCCACCGGGAACAGGAGATGCTCAGTTAACTTTAACGCAAGCAGTGCCAATGGCAGGGGCGGTAATTGTCACCACACCGCAAAACGTAGCTCTGTTAGATTCTCGCAAGGGATTGCGGATGTTCCAGCAAATGAATGTTCCAGTATTGGGGATCGTGGAAAATATGAGCTATTTTATCCCCCCCGATCGACCAGATAAGCAATATGACATCTTTGGTTCCGGTGGTGGCTCCAAAACAGCTGCGGAATTGGGAGTGCCACTCTTGGGGTGTGTGCCGCTAGAGATTTCTACGCGAGTTGGTGGTGATAGCGGTGTACCGATAGTTGTTGGCGACCCAGATTCAGCTTCCGCAAAAGCATTAATAGCGATCGCTCTTACCATTGCTGGTAAAGTATCAGTTGCTGCCCTGACATAATTATAAATTTTATATTTCTATCTACTTCCTGGGCTATAGCTTGGGAATACTAGAAATTGGGTGTTAGGGATTAGAGAAGTTGGGGAAGAATAAATATTGATTATTGACCAATTCCCAAACCCCAATCCCCAACAATTAAAGCTAAAGTCTAAACTGGCACAATGTTGTTAAAACGATCGCTCCCCAAAATTCGCTGGAAGTCTTGGGTTAAGCCCTGGCAGCATGTAGATTGGCTACTTTTTTGTTTGCCGATTGCTGTCAGTATCTTTGGCGGCCTGATGATTCTCAGTACGGAACTGAAGCAGCCAGTAACTGACTGGTGGTGGCACTGGATGGTAGCGGGTATCGGCGTGCTTATAGCCCTATTTTTATCTCGCATCCGGTACGAACTCTTGATGCAGTGGCACTGGGTAACATACACACTGACAAACTTCAGTTTAATTGCCGTGATGATTGCTGGTACTAGCGCCAAAGGGGCACAACGGTGGATTAGTATCGCCGGTTTTAACGTGCAACCCTCAGAATTTGCCAAAGTCGGCATGATTATTACATTAGCAGCTTTGCTACACAGACGGACTGCTTCTAGCCTCGAAGGTGTTTTCCGCGTTCTGGCAATCACCGCTATACCTTGGGGATTAGTATTTTTGCAGCCAGATTTAGCAACATCACTGGTATTTGGTGCGATCGTCTTAGGAATGCTTTACTGGGCAAATGCTAACCCAGGCTGGTTAATTCTGATGATTTCTCCGGTGGTTGCCGCCATTTTGTTTAGTATCTCTTGGCCTTTAACAGAGCCGATAGTTTTATTCAAAGAACTATCTTTTGGCCCATTAGGATTAATTTGGTCAGTTGCAATGGCTATTGTGGGCTGGCAAACTCTTCCCTGGCGTCGATTTGGTTTGGGTGCTATCGGTGCGTGGACTCTCAATATACTGGGTGGCGAATTAGGAGTCTTCGCCTGGAACCATGTTTTGAAAGAGTATCAAAAAGACCGATTAACTGTATTCATGAATCCCGATCACGATCCACTCGGTGCTGGATATCACTTAATCCAATCTCGCATTGCTATTGGTGCTGGTGAAATCTGGGGATGGGGTCTGTTCAAGGGGCCCATGACGCAACTGAATTTTGTACCAGAACAGCATACAGACTTTATTTTCTCTGCGGTAGGGGAAGAATTTGGTTTTGTCGGTTGTTTGTTAGTACTGTTTGTCTTCTGCTTAATTTGCTTCCGTCTACTGCATATTGCCCAAACCGCCAAAGACAACTTTGGTTCTTTGTTGGCTATTGGCGTTTTGTCCATGATTGTGTTTCAGCTGATTGTCAACATTGGCATGACTGTTGGTTTAGCACCTGTGGCAGGAATTCCCTTACCTTGGATGAGTTATGGGCGTTCTGCGATGCTGACCAACTTCATTTCCTTGGGAATAGTAGAATCGGTAGCAAATTTTCGACAAAAACAGAAGTATTATTGATTCGTCATTAGTCATTTGTCCTTTGTCCTTCGCTAATGACAAATGACTATTAACAAGTATTAAGCTATTAAAAGGAAACAAACGAGGCTAAAAAAATGATTCTGCCTGGAGCAACTGTTCGTATTAAGAATCCCGCAGATACCTATTATCGCTACGAAGGACTCGTGCAACGGGTGAGTGATGGCAAAGTAGCCGTATTATTTGAAGGTGGTAACTGGGATAAATTAGTTACCTTTCGTTTGAGCGAATTGGAACTCGTAGAAACTACCGCCGGACGTAAAAAAGCCAAATAAGATTAGTCATTAGTCATTTGTTCTTTGTCATTTGGCAAAAACTAATGACTAATGACGAATGACTAATGACTAAATTACTATGCGCCTCCCCCTACCACAGTTTGCCACTGGCGATCGCCATCCGAACCACATTGCAGAGGTGATTGAAACTACTAGTACTGAATTTTTAGCTCAGTGTTTAGAGCCAGAAGATTTAAGCTTTCCCTCCATGCCACCCTTTGGTAGTTGGGTCTGTTCTGTAGATGAGGAATCTGGCAATCAAATTTATGCTGTAGTGTATTATGCCACAACTATGCCCATAGATTCCGTACACAGAGCAAGAGCATTAGGGTTGTCCTTGCAAGACTTACGGGAAGAACAACCCCAAATATTTGCCATGCTCCGCACAGAATTCCGGGCTGCGATCGTCGGATTTGAACTATCTTCGCAAAATCAAAGTTATAACCAAAGAGTATATCAGTATCTTCCACCCCGTCCCCCGCAAATTCATCAAGCTGTTTATCGATGTGAACCAGAAGCTATCATTAAATTTACTGAAGAACTAGATTTTTTACGGACACTGCTGTGTATAAATGGTGCGCCAATCGAGTCTTTAGCCGCAGCTGCCATTCGAGATGTATACCAGTTACGCAAAGCTGACCGACAATGGCTAATTAAAGCTGGACGTAGTTTAAGTGTGCTACTTAAAGACGACTACGATCGCTTACGATTCATTTTGAGTCAAATCCACCCGTAGGTAGTTAATTCTTAAATAATTGCCTAGTTAGTGTAAATTAAGAAGATTTTTGATTTTTTGTCAGGTGGCTTCCCTATTTATTCATATTGATCGGGCGATCGCCTCCAAGGTAATCGCTGTTTTACCATAGCCCCTTCAATTCCTATATATGGAACTAATATCACAAGTTCTTGTTCTGGAACCAACTTCCCAAGTTCTTGGCAAAGAACCAATTGTTCCCTTTGCTATTTTGCTGGTGGTCATCTTAGTTATACCCATCATGTTTGAGCGGCTAAGATTACCAGGATTAGTGGGTTTGGTTTTCTCAGGGCTAGTACTTGGGCCCTCAGGTTGGAATCTTTTTCAGTCTGACTCACCCATGATTAACCTACTATCAGACATTGGGTTAATTTATTTGCTATTTGTCGCTGGGCTAGAAATTGATTTAGAACAGTTTCGCCGGAAAAAAAGTCGTGCTTTTGGGTTTGCTAGCTTTACTTTCAGTGTACCCCTACTCATGGGAACCTTAGTAGGGCTGATTTTCGGCTATGGCTGGAATACTTCAATCTTAATTGGCTCTTTATTTGCTTCCTATACCCTTTTGGCATACCCCATAATCAGCCGTTTGGGAGTAATGAACAACGAAGCTGTTACTGTCACCATTGGAGCTACGATTTTTACAAACATTGGTGCAGTACTAATATTAGCCATTTGTGTAGCTGTCTCTCATACTGAAGCATTCAGCTTTGCGAAACTACTCACTTTGTCTGGTTGGTTAATTATTTACTCTGTGGCCGTTGTGACAGGCTTTGATTGGGCAGGCAAAGAATTTTTCAAACGGTCTGGAGACGATGAAGGAAACAAGTTTTTATTTGTATTGCTTTCTGTGTTTCTGGCAGCTGTGGGCGCTCAATTGATTGGGGTAGAAAAAATTGTTGGTGCTTTTTTAGCGGGTTTGGCAGTGAATGAAGCTGTGGGTGAAGGCCCAGTCAAAGAAAAGGTGGTATTTATTGGCAGTGTGCTGTTCATTCCTATTTTCTTTGTTGACCTTGGCTTACTGATCGATTTACCCGCCTTTGTGAATAATCTGAACACGCTCAAATTAACGCTGTCGGTCGTAGTTGGTTTGATTATCAGTAAATTGATCGCAGCTTTGTTGACAAAACTGGTTTACCGCTATAAATGGCAAGAAATGCTAACGATGTGGTCGCTGTCACTACCCCAGGTTGGTACAACGTTAGCAGCAACTTTAGTGGGATATCAGTCTGGGTTGCTGCCAGTAGAAGTATTACATAGTGTGATTGTTTTAATGGTGGTCACATCAACCTTGGGGCCGTTGATAACTAGTCGAATAGCTGTGAGTTTGAATTCCCCACCAGATGAAGATCCAGCACCACCCCTAGTTGAGGAGAATGCATCAAAAACAGACAATGCTTTTACTATAGTCGTACCTATATATAATCCTCAGACCCAGCAGCATTTGATTGAAATGGCAGCGTTATTAGCACGTCAGTCTCATGGCAAAATTATACCCCTGGCGATCGCTACTGCTGCTGCTCACATGGATGCACCCCAGTTAGAAGCGTCTCTACAACGGAGTGAGTGGTTATTGAATAAAGCCACGACACAAAGTCGAACCTTGGGCGTAGCCGCAGAACCAATGCTGCGAATCGATGATGCTTTTGCTCAAGGAATTAGCAGAGCGGCTCGCGAACAAAAGGCTAATTTAATTGTTATGGGTTGGGGTAAACGGACTGGGTTACGAGCGCGTTTATTTGGGAATGTGATTGATGGTGTGCTTTGGGCATCTCATTGTCCAGTAGCAGTGACACGTCTAGTAGAATCACCGAAAAAAATTCAGCGGATCTTAGTACCAATAGAAAACTTAACAGCACCAACATTACAACCCGTACAATTTGCCCAGCTGCTAGCACAGGCAAATCAGAGCCACATTACTGTGCTGAATGTGTGCGATCGCCGTACTAGTTCTAGTAAAATTGCTTGGAGGCGATCGCATCTCTCCTTATTGGTATCTAAATTGGCTTTAGCCAATGCCCCAGAAATTCAAATCATCGCTCACGAAAATGTTGCCCAAGCGATTTTACAGGCAGCAAGATTATATGATTTAGTAGTTTTACCTTTTATACGTAATCGTACCAGTCCTGGAGGGTTAGCCATTAGCGATGTCACAACCCAGTTAGCCAGACAACTCACCTGCTCAATTATTATGCTTGGAGAACCGCAACGCACTCAAAGCACAAATTTAATTATGTCTACCACGGCTAGCAGCATTACATCTGCTGTATGATGTAAAGCAGAATACAGTTCAAGTAAGTAAACCTGGGCTGCATTAGAATAGTCCGCCGGAGGCATCAAATTTCCGAAAATATTGCTAATAAATGAATAAGCTGTAGGGATTTACATCTGTATTATTTGGATATATTTGTAGCGCGAGTGTCAACGCCATCTCGACTAATTTTTTGTATCCAATTAAAAACTTGATAACCGTAAAAATACTTTATATTTTTGAAGATTTGATAAAGTTCGGCTGAACAACAAACAACTTTTAAACAATTTCTGTTATTTTGCTAATTAAATTCTTAAGAAAACAGGTAAAAATATAACAAAACTACAACTGTGAAAAAATAGGTAAGTTCAACAACAATTTTTGATTGAGCCTTGTTATTTTTTTTTGTTTTGTATTTTTGTGCCCAAGGTGGGTAATCTAAAAGTAAGTGCAATAGCTACTGAAAATATTTGTAAGTAACTGGGAAATTATGAGAATTTTGGTGACGGGCGGTGCTGGGTTTATTGGTTCCCATCTCATCGACCGACTAATGGCTGCTGGGCATGAAATAATATGCTTGGATAATTTTTACACTGGTCATAAACGTAACATTTTGAAATGGTTAGGCCATCCGTACTTTGAATTGATCCGTCACGATATTACCGAACCAATTCGGTTAGAAGTCGATCAAATTTATCATTTAGCTTGTCCTGCTTCACCAGTACATTACCAGTACAACCCAGTTAAAACCGTTAAAACCAACGTGATGGGAACACTGAATATGTTGGGGCTAGCTAAACGTGTGAAAGCGAGGTTTTTCTTAGCTTCCACTAGTGAAGTATACGGAGATCCAGAAATTCATCCCCAAACTGAAGAGTATAGAGGTAGCGTCAATCCCATTGGAATACGTTCGTGCTATGACGAAGGTAAAAGAATTGCTGAGACTCTAGCATTTGATTACTACAGGCAAAATAAAGTTGATATTCGAGTTGTGCGGATATTCAACACCTACGGACCGAGAATGTTAGAAAATGATGGTCGGGTGGTGAGCAACTTTATAGTTCAAGCCTTGCAGGGTAATCCTTTAACCGTGTACGGTGATGGTTCGCAAACTCGTAGTTTCTGCTACGTTTCCGATTTGGTAGAAGGATTCATCCGCCTAATGAATAGCGACTACATTGGCCCAGTCAATCTGGGTAATCCTGGTGAATACACGATTTTACAATTGGCACAAACTGTGCAAAATATGATCAATCCAGACGCGCAGATTAAATTCGAGGCACTACCTTCGGACGATCCCCGACGTCGCCAGCCTGATATCACAAAGGCAAAAACTTGGTTAAATTGGGAACCTACCATTCCTCTACAAGAGGGTTTAAAACTAACAATAGAAGATTTTCGCGATCGCATTCAAAGCGATGTCAATAATTCAACCACCTGAGTTACGTCTAGCGTCGCTCTAAATTTTCATGCAGGCTAACCCCATCGGTAGCTAGTATATTTAGTTGCTGATTTTTCTCAAGCGTCTAAGTGTAAAATTGATAATTTCTTTTTGAAGATTAAACCCAAATAAGTGAGGAGTTAAATAAATGCGTGTTTGCGTTATTGGTACCGGTTACGTTGGTTTAGTTACAGGCGCTTGCTTGGCTCATATTGGGCATGATGTAATTTGCGTAGACAACAACGAAGAAAAAGTTAAGTTAATGAAGTCTGGGCAGTCTCCAATTTTTGAGCCGGGACTCTCAGAAATTATGCAGTCTGCCATTCAAACAGAGAAGATTCATTTTACTAGCGATCTTGCTGCTGGAGTTTCCCACGGAGAAATTTTGTTTATTGCTGTAGGAACGCCACCTTTACCCACTGGTGAAAGTGATACTCGTTACGTTGAAGCTGTAGCCCGTGGGATTGGGGAAAATCTCAACGGTGGTTATAAAGTCATAGTGAATAAATCTACAGTACCGATTGGCTCAGGTGACTGGGTACGGATGCTTGTTCTAGATGGTGTTGCAGAGCGGCAGAAAACACTGGTACCCGCAGGTGGAGTGCCGAGTGATGAGAAATTACCTGAATTTGTAGCCGAGTTTGATGTAGTCAGCAACCCAGAGTTTTTGCGCGAAGGTTCGGCAGTTCACGACACCTTTAACCCCGATCGCATCGTACTAGGAGGCAATAGCCAAAGAGCAGTAGCTTTAATGCAACAACTGTATGCCCCAATTGTAGAACGCAAGTACGCTGACGATCAATCTTTACCCCCAGTGCCAATTCTGGCAACAGACCTGAGTTCGGCGGAGATGATTAAATACGCTGCTAATGCCTTTTTAGCCACTAAGATTAGTTTTATTAACGAAGTTGCTAATATTTGCGATCGCGTTGGTGCTGATGTCACCCAAGTAGCTAGAGGTATTGGTCTAGATTCCCGCATTGGTAACAAGTTTTTACAAGCTGGTATTGGTTGGGGTGGTTCTTGTTTTCCCAAAGATGTCTCTGCTCTAATTCACACTGCTGATGACTATGGTTATGAAGCCCAGCTACTGAAATCTGCTGTCAGTGTCAACGAACGTCAGCGGTTGATTGCTTTGGAAAAACTCCAACAAGTTCTAAAAATTCTCAAAGGCAAAACAGTCGGACTACTCGGACTGACCTTCAAGCCCGATACCGACGACTTGCGCGACGCCCCAGCACTCAACCTAATTGAGCAGCTAAACCGACTGGGAGCTAAAGTTAAAGCCTATGACCCCATTGTTTCCCAAACAGGTCTACGTCATGGACTTTCTGGTGTGCTAGTAGAAACCGATGCCGAAAGACTCGCTGACGGCTGTGATGCCTTAGTACTTGTCACCGAATGGCAGCAATTCAGCACTCTGGACTATGTGAAGATGGCGAAACTGATGGCCCACCCCGTTATCATCGACGGTCGTAACTTCCTCGACCCCGAAGCAATGATCCGCGCTGGATTCCAATATGTAGGTGTGGGAAGATAAAAAGTTAAAAGTTAGGAGTAATTAATAACTCCTAACTTTCTCCAAAAACTAAAGATTTAAATTACCGTCTAGAATCATCTAGGCGGTATTTAATTTGTTTAAAGCTTCACTATACTTTAATTTTTTGCCTATAATTTTGGATTAAGGACTATTTGGAATACGTTCAATTTCAGCATATCCACTGAAAATAATTTTTTGACCTTCAGTTTCTAATCGGTTGAGGCGCATTTTCACTCCATCAAGATCAAAACGATCCAAATCGACCATATTATCTAAAATTTCTACCAGTGCTACGCTCAAGGTTTGCGAGATTTCCCGTTGCCCTTCTGGCACTTGGTCAAGTTGAATTTTCGGATCTTTGAAAGAAACTCGCCGCCGTCTTTCAATACCTACAGTTAAAATCATGTTCAGGGGTACGAGTTCGCCATTATTTAAATCTGCTTTTGCTACAAGCTGTAAGCGATTTTCTGGCAATAGCTGTACCTGAACATCTGTAAAGGAGACTGGTTCTCCACCAGATAATTCTGTCAGTGATGGTACGGTGAGGTTAAGCAAGCGCTTTTTCACCAGTTCTGCATTAAAAGCTTGGTTTATGCCTGCTTCTGATAAGATTACTTGAGCGATCGCTTGAGTAGGTTGCTTAAGGCTAAGTTTGCCCTTTAAAACCGAGCCGAAGTCAATGGCCACCGCATCAGTTTCAAACGACATCTCCTCAACCGCGAAATCTCTCCGAATCACCAAGCCACGGCCGCTCATTTTGAAGCTATCAATGCTGCCTTGCAAGAGCTTGCTGGAAGGATAGCAGCGCACAAAGACTTCTACTGACTCGCTCGTGCTAAACAGGTGGCGAATCGTTTGGCTGGCGACTGTGTTGAGCATTCGCTCTCCCCAATCTGTGCCTTTAGGATCTTGTAAACCAGTAAGTCCGCCGAACATGTGGTTTTGGGTCTCTAGAAGTTCTTTGTACTTTTGTAACAAATCATGAAGAATACAGCAAGCGATCCCGTGATTAATTGTGCTAATGGATAGGCATAGAATGGCTGATAATTGATGAACTATGTATTAAATATTACTATGTGACTTAAGTTGAGAGAAAGTCGTAGTATTCATGACAATAGTAATCCTAAGAGAATCAGATTACTGCGGCGTAGTATTTTATAGATGGTTAAAATGTATCATTTATACTGTTATAATACATTTTGGTTACTTTGATACTACATAGATAAAGTAAGGCTGAGTCTTCCTGAATCAGCTTCAACCTCATGGTTTCCACACGTATTGCGAGGTCTTACGATCCGCTCAAATACTGCATTAGCAATATTAATCGTGCTAATTTTGATATGATTCTGGATTTATTTAATGTATAAAACCAGAATAATATCAAGATATTCACGTTCTTTGGCAATTTTCGTTATAGTTTCCGTGGCGATCGCTCCATAGTTTTTATAATTTTAAATTCATTAATCAAGTTTCTAGAATTCAAAATATATTGGTATTGAGTTTATTTTCTTGATGCTGACATCAATTCCTGGATGCCCTGTGGTTCTTCTCCCAGCCAATCTTGATTTTGGGCAGTGCTGTCGAAGATTGATGAGGTTTTGAAAGGCTCAAACTCGCCGCGTGATGACGCTTCTGCCGTTTTTGCTAAGAGCGATCGCACTTGCTCGTCGTTCATTGGCTGGAACGTCCGCACTGCTTCAAAAGCTTGCTCTAGAATCTCCATACTGTCAATTCCGGTAATCACAACCGATGTGGGCAGATTCAAAGCATAGTGTAAACATTCAATTGGCGTTACAGTATTTGACCGTAAAAGAATACCGTTTGCCAAGCTTTTCATTCCCAAAACGCCAATGTTTTGTTTAACTAACTCTGGTAAAACCAGCTTTTCAAAGCTTCGGTAGTGGGCATCCATCACACTCAGAGGCATCTGCACTGTATCAAATTTAAACGCGTTAGTGGCTGCAACTTCCAGCATATGCAGATGAACATAGGGGTCTTTATGCCCAGTAAAACCTATATATCGGAGTTTGCCAGCTTTCCGTGCTTCAATCAAGGCAGCATTTGCCCCTTCTTCGTGAAAAACTCGATGCGGATCTTCGTGCCGCAGGATTTCGTGGTGCTGAACGAGATCGATGCAATCAACTTGCAAGCGTTGCAGTGATTCGTCTAGCTGTTTTGCTGCTGCTTTTTTAGAGCGACCATCGATTTTCGTCATCAGGAACACTTTGTCTCGATAGCCATGCAAGAGCGCTTTTCCCATGCGAATTTCGCTGACTCCACCGTTGTAATCCCAACTGTTATCCATAAAAGTGATGCCGCGATCGATCGCGGTTCTAACAATTCGGATACCTAGTTCCTCATCAACATGCTTCAAGGCGATGTGCCAACCACCCAATCCGATGGCGGAAACTTTCTCTCCTGTACTGCCGATAACTCGGTATTGCATTTCTGAATTTGACGTAGTTTCTGACATGAGTTTTCCAAGTCTTTCAGCTATTACTTAAGTACATATAGCCATCTGCCAATTCAAACACAAGAGAAAGTTGACAATATCTTGCTGAAGATACACTTTTCAACTCATCGGGAAATTACTGAAGAAGCCAAAATATCGATGGCAATTTGCTATGTTTGAGGTAAAGAATCGAGGGCACAGCATTGCTGTACCCCTAGAACATATTTGGTTCAAATAAATGAAAACTGTTGTACGAAATTAACAATTATTTACCACTATAAAAAAAGGCAATTTCTTTTTCTTTTAGAGGTGCGAAACCAGCATCTACAAGTAATTGGTCGAGTTCTGCTTGGGGAATGTGTTTTGCGCCAATTCGTACAATGCGCGATCGCATCGTATTAGATACACCACTACGCTGTCTATTGGCTTCTAGCGCCATAACTTTACTATAAAGTTCTAGCTTGGCAGGTGGAATGGGAGAACCATCAAAATCAATTCCCTGTGCGATCGCTTCATCAATCGCATCAGCTCCTGTAGTAGTTTGATTCCCTGGGTTAGTTTCGGTAGGCATGGTGATTTACTCTTTTTCGCTATGGGTAGATTTTACCAGTCTTGCTAATATATCAGTTGAAACAATAGTATTGTTAATCGAAACAAAGTTTTGGGAATCATTACAACAACATAATGTTATACACATTTGGAGTTGTCATGAATCCTCATAAGCTGTTACCTACTTTGTCTTCAATCACAACATCTGATAAGTGGTACACTTATTACAAAGCCAACGCTGAGTTTCAATTAGAGATCCCTTGGAAGCGAGGTGCGGAAATCACAGAGGATGAACGAAATGCAATAGGAGATTCTTTAGCAGCTTGGCAGTTGGGTGAGACATCAGATGGATTGCACTTACTGGCTGCTGCTAAAAACTATGCACAGCACATCAAAGATCCCAGATATATTGACGTAATTGAACTATTCATAAAGGAAGAACAACGTCATGGAGGGGACTTAGGAAGGTTTCTTGACCTTGCCCAAATTCCTCGGTTGCAGCATAACTGGGGTGATACGTTGTTTCGGAAAATACGCTATGCAATCCCAACAATGGAGATTTGGACAACTCCCGTCATTATGGTTGAGACTCTAGCGTTGGTTTATTATAAAGCAATTCAAAACGCAACAAATTCCCCAGTTCTAAAACAGTTGTGTCAACAAATATTGAGAGATGAAGTAAAGCATATTCGTTTTCAATACGAGCGTTTGGCAATTATACAGAAAAACCGCCCTGCATGGTTACGGAAGCTCACTTATCTTATACAGCAACTTCTTTACTATGTACCAGTGATTCTGGTCTGGATGGGTCATCATCGCGCACTGAGAGCAGGAGGGCATAGTTTCAAAAGTTACTGGCGGGATGCTTGGGTAAAAATGAATTTTGCTTGGGAGCGAATGAAACCAGAAAGATATCCCTCTTCTGTCACTTTCCGAGTATTCTGAATAAAAGGATTAAAAGAAAA